>CAZGXD010000085.1:0-4219 GCA_964529625.1 uncultured Muribaculaceae bacterium | reverse complement strand
CTCTATAATATAATAATGAGGTGTTAGGAATGAAAGAGCAGATATTGGAAATCTTAAAAAAAGAAAAACAAGCTATTTCAGTTACTGAAATTAATAATAAATTAAATCTTTCTTCAACCGAAAGTTTAAAAAAGGTTTTAAAAGTGTTAGTTGAATTAGAGAAAGATTTAAAGGTATATCGAACAAAAAAGGAAAAATATATCTTGTTTGAAAATAGTCATTTTCAGGTAGGGCGTTTAATTGTTAATAAAAAGGGATTTGGGTTTGTTGATGTTAATGATGATGAAGATGTTTATATTCATGGTTTAAATATGAATGGTGCAATCCATGGAGATATAGTAGCAATTGAAATAATTCATCTTAAAGGAGTAAAAAAGGAAGGTCGAATTGTTAAAATTATTGAGCGTAAAATAAAGCAATTAATAGGGGAAATATATTTTAAAAATGGAAAAGGATATCTTAAATTAGATGATGAAAAAATAAAAATAAAAATAGAAATTAATAGAAAACATACTTTAGGAGCAATAGAAGGACATAAAGTGTTAGTTAAACTAAAAAAACACTTTAAAAGGAATTTATATAGTGGTGAAGTAATTAGAATCATTGGTCATAAAAATGATCCTGGGGTTGACATTATGTCCATTGCTGCTAAATATGGAATTAATGATAAGTTTAAGAAAAAGGTTTTAAAAGAATTAGAAACAATTCAAAATAAAGTAACCGTTGATGAAATTAAAAATCGGATTGATTTAAGAAAAAACAAAATTTTTACGATTGATGGTTCAGATACTAAAGATATAGATGATGCCCTGTCGCTTGAAAAATTAGAAAATGGGAACTATTTATTAGGAGTTCATATTGCTGATGTTAGTTATTATGTTAAAGAAAATAGTTATCTTGATCAAGAGGCTTTTAATAGGGGAACAAGTGTTTATTTAGCGGATCGAGTTATTCCAATGCTTCCCCATAAATTATCTAATGGGATTTGTTCCTTAAATCAAGGAGAAGATCGATTAACTATATCTTGTATGATGGAAATTAATTCTCAAGGAGAAGTTGTTAATTATGAAATATTAGAAAGCGTTATTTGTTCTAAAAAGCAAATGACATATGATAGTGTTAATCAAATCCTTGAAAAGGGAGTTATTCCAAAGGGTTATCAGCCTTATGTTTCAATGTTAAATTTAATGCATGAATTATCGTTAATCCTTCGTGAAAATAAAAAAGAAAGAGGATTTATTGATTTTGAAATAGATGAATCTCAAATTATTGTTAATAATAAGGGAGAAGCAATTGATGTTATTCTTCGAAATCGTGGTATTGGAGAAAAGATAATTGAGGACTTTATGATTGTTGCTAATGAAACAGTTGCGCGAGCTATTTATTTTATGGAATTGCCATTTGTTTACCGAGTTCATGGAAAACCTAAAGAAGAAGAAATAAATAACTTTTTAGATTTTATTAAAGTATTAGGTTATAGGATTGATGTAAATTTTAAAAATTATAATTCTAAAACAATTCAAGTGTTATTAGAAAGTTTAAAAAATAAAAAGGAATTCTCAGTTTTATCTAATTTAATGTTAAAAGGAATGCAGAAAGCAGTTTATGATAAAAACAATATTGGGCATTTTGGGATTGCTAGTAAATGTTATACCCATTTTACTTCACCGATTAGAAGATATTCAGATACAACTGTTCATAGATTAATTAGAACTTACTTGTTTGAAAAAAAACTAACAAAAAATGTTATTAATTATTGGGATAATAAATTACCTTTTTTAACAGAACATATTTCAAAACAAGAACAAGATTCAATTGAGTGTGAAAGAGAAGTAACTGATATGAAAAAGGCCGAATATATGATGGACTTTATTGGTGAAAGGTTTACTGGTATGATAAGTGGAGTTATGAGTTTTGGATTATTTGTAGAACTTCCTAATTTGGTAGAAGGATTAGTTAGAGTTGAAGATTTAACTGATGATTATTATACATTTGATGAAGCAACTTTCTCATTAAAAGGTTATAAAAATAAAAGAGGTTATCGTTTAGGGGATATGGTTAATGTAATAGTAAAACACGCTTCAAAAGAATCAAAAACAGTTGATTTTGTTATAAAATAAAAGAAAAGGAAAGGAATTTATGAAAAAAACAATAATTATAATAATTACTTTGTTTTTGGTTATAAGTTGTTTCTCTAAAAAAATAAAAATAGATAATCCTCCGAAAGAGGATAAGAAGGAATATAAATTATCATTAATTATGGCAGGAGATGCTTTAATCCATAATAGTGTTTATAATGACGCCTATATTGGTAATGATAAATATGATTTTAATTATATGTTTGAAGAAATAAAACCAATTGTTCAAAATTATGATTTAGCATTTTATAATCAAGAAACTATAATCGGTGGTCAGGAGTTGGGCTTATCTACTTATCCTAGATTTAATTCGCCATGGGAAATAGGAGATGCTTTAATTAATGCTGGTTTTAATTTAGTTAGTTTAGCTAATAATCATAGTTTAGATAAAGGAGAACTAGGGATTATTAATTCTAATAATTATTGGAAAACAAAAGAGGTCATGGTTAGTGGAACTTATAATTCTTTTGAGAGTCAAAATGAGATTATAATTAAAACTAAGAATAATATTAGTTATTCTTTATTATCTTATACTACTCATACCAATGGGCTTAAACCACCAACTGGTAAAGAATATTTAGTTAATATTTATAATAAGGAAAAAGTAACCAATGATATATTACAAATTAGGGATAAAGTAGATGTTATAATAGTATCGATGCATTGGGGAGAAGAATATAATCATCGCCCAAATGAAGAACAAATAAATATTGCTAATTATTTAGCTAGTTTAGAAGTAGATATCATTATTGGGCATCATCCCCATGTTATTCAACCAATTACTTTTATTAATGATACTTTAGTTATTTATTCATTAGGTAATTTTATTTCAGCCCAAGTCGGGCTTAATAGATTAGTTGGAATGATGACATCGATAGATATTATAAAAAAGGAAATTAATAATAGTAAGATTATTGAATTGAAAAATTTAAATAATATTTTGATTTATACTTATTATAATAATTTTAAAAATTTTAAAGTTATTCCATATAATAAATTAGATAATAATATTTTATTTAATTATGAAGAAAAATTAAAGCCCTATTTTGAAATAATAGGAGTTTATAAAAATGATAGTTAAACAAATTAATTAGACAAGGAGTGAATGATTTGATTGAAATAAAAAATAAAAAAGCCTATTTTAATTATACAATAATTAGTAAATTTGAAGTAGGAATTGTTTTAAAAGGAACAGAAATAAAAGCAATTAGAAACGGTGCCGTTAATTTAGTAGATAGTTATGCAATTATTAAAAATAATGAATTGTTTTTATTAAATATGCATATTGGTCAATATAAACAAGGTAATATTTTTAATCATGATGAAACTAGAACTAGAAAATTATTAATGCATAAAAAAGAAATAATAAAATTAAATAATTTGTTATTAACTGATAATTTAACTCTTATTCCTTTAAAATTATATTTTAAGGGAAATCGAGCCAAGATATTATTAGGTTTAGCGAAAGGTAAAAAAATACATGATAAACGGCAAACAATTAAAGAACGAGATCTTAAAAGGGAGATTCAAAAAACGCATAAAGAAACCTATCGTTAAACTAAAGATATTATTATAATTAGGAAAAGATTACCAAGGAGTAAAAGTGTCAAATCTTTTGGGGATTTTCAATGAAATTTCCTAAATGTTTACAAATTAATTTAATTGTTAAAATATGTTATACTATACCTATAAGTGATTGAATTAGAATAATATAGGGACATAATTTAAGATAAGTCTAAATTTATGTCTCATATAAAAAATAACCCTTAGGTGATAAGGATTTTTTTGAATTACAACCAAAAATTGCAGTTATAAATGATTATAATGATGAACTTATAAATGTATATAGGGTATTAAGTTTAAAAGATAAAACTAATAAATTAATTCAAAAATTAAAAAATCATGAAGAAACAATTAAAAATATTGGAAAAACAAAATAAAAAAAAGGAAATAATAGTTTTATGTATAATAATACTTGTAAAGGGGGTTAATAATGACTGAAGAAACGTTACATGTATTTCCCGATGGTGGGCAGAAAAAGGTTCGTAAAATTTTACATACCAAATATGGTATATGTATAA
>CAZGXD010000084.1:0-4220 GCA_964529625.1 uncultured Muribaculaceae bacterium | reverse complement strand
AAAATGTTTAAATCTTAATTAGGGTTTAAAAGTTATTAACAAACTTCATTTTATGTTGGGGTTTGTTTTTATTTTTCTTTATTTAGTCAAAAGGTCTTTTTAATCTTTGAAAAAGTTGATATAATTAAGGTGGTGATAGGATATGAATAAAACTAAAATAATAGCGACTATCGGACCAGCTAGTAAAGATAAAGAAATACTGAAAGAATTAATGTTAAGTGGAATGAATGTTGTTAGATTAAATCTTAGTCATGCTGATTATTCCTTTTGTATGGATATTATAGATAAAGTTAATGAGTTAAATAAAGAGTTGAAAATGAATGTTGCTATTATGTTAGACACGATGGGACCTGAAATACGAACCGGAAAGTTTGTTAATGGTGAAGCCAAGATTCGAGTAGGGGAAATGGTTAAGATAGTAAAAGAAGAAATACTAGGAGATAAAAGTACTTTTTCAATTACTATTCCTGAAGTAATTGATCGAGTAAAACATAATGCAATAATTAAATTAGATGATGGTAAGATTGAACTGAAGGTTATTGAAAAAACTAATGATTATTTAATTTGTCAAGTTTTAAATGATGGAATTATCAGAGATGGAAAGAGTATTAATTTAGAATGTTCTAAGTTAGGGATTCCTTTTATTAGTAAAAAAGATCGTGAAGATATTAAATTTGCCAATATGATGAATGTTGATTTTTTAGCCCTTTCGTTTGTATCAAGCAGTGATGATATTTTAGAGTTAAATGATTTGTTGATAGAGATGGGAAATGATCACATTAATATTATTGCAAAAATAGAAAATGAAAAGGCCCTTAATGAAATAGACGAAATAATTAAATTAAGTGATGGAATTATGGTTGCTAGAGGTGATTTAGGCGTTGAGTTACCAATTGAAAGAATCCCTGCGATTCAAAAAATGATAATTAATAAATGTCATTTAAATGGGAAAATTAGTATTGTTGCTACTGAATTATTATCATCAATGGAAACAACTTTAAGGCCAACTAGGGCGGAAGTAAGTGATGTTGCTAATGCTGTTTTAGATGGGGTTGATGCGGTAATGTTAAGTGGGGAGACAACGGTTGGTAATCATCCCGTGCTAACTCTTCAAACTATGAAAAAGATTATTCATTCATCTGAAGAAAATATTGATTATATAGAATTATTAGATAAAGCAATGCGAACTGAAAAGCAAGATGCAACTGGTTTAATAGCTCATAGTGTTGCTGACTGTGCGAATAGATTAAAAGCGAAAGTGATTGTGGTTCCAACGATGAGTGGCTATACGGCTAAAAAAATGAGTCGTTTTCGGCCAGCGTGTCCGATATTAGCCATGTCACCGAATCCATCGACAGTAAAATCTTTGGCTTTAAATTTTGGAGTATATGCCCAACCAATGGAAGAATTAACTTCTTTTGATAAAATCATTAAAACCTCAATAAATCTAGCTATTGATGTTTTTGAATTAGAAACTAATGATAAAATAATAATAACAGGAGGGTATCCTTTAAAGGAAGTTAAACATACTAATTTTATGAAAATAGAAGAAATATAAAAGAATAAAGGTGATTCCGTGTATAAATTAGGAGAACATTTTGAAGTTGATTATGAAAAAGCGATGGCTCGTGAAGAGAGTATTTTTCAAGGGAAAAAATATCGAATAACTATTTTAACTGAAAGTTTAGTAAGATTTGAGTATAATGAAGAGGGTATTTTTGAGGATCGACCAACTAAAGTGGTTTGGAATCGTAATTTTGATGTTCCTCAGTTTCAAGTAAAAGAAGATGAAAAGTATTTGGAATTAAGTACGAAATATTTTAAAGTTTCTTATGTTAAAGAAAAGTCATACTATGGTGGAAAATTAAATCCAACTTCTAATTTAAAAGTAGATTTACTTAATAGTGATCGGTTTTGGTATTATGGGCATCCTGAAGTTAGAAATTTTGGAGCTCCTAAAATTCGACTTGCGAATAAGCGTTGGAAATATGATTATGAAAGAGGATTATATTCAGTTGATGGTTTTGTTAGTCTTGATGATAGTGAATCAGAAATTATTAGTGAAAACGGAGTTATTTTTAATCGAGAACAGAAAGGAATAGATATTTATTTATTTACTTATTTAAATGATTTTCAGTTATGTTTGAAAAGTTATTATATGTTAACAGGTTTTCCAGCTCTTATTCCAAGATATGCATTGGGTAACTGGTGGAGTCGTAATGAAGATTATGATGATATGAGTTTAAAAAAATTAATTGATGAATTTGGTTATAAAGATATTCCAATCTCAATCGTGCTATTAAACGAAGAATGGCATTTAAATAATTATAATGAAGAAAAAAACTTAAAAACAGGTTTTACCTTTAATAAAGATAAATTTAAAGAACCTTATGGAATGATATCATATTTACATTCAAAAGGAATTCGAGTTGGACTTAATATTAATCCGACTCAAGGAATCTATCCTTATGAAGAATATTATGAAAATGCAAAAAAACATTTGGCTCCTAATGAAAATGGGGTTATTCCATTTAATGCTTTAGATCCTAAATTTATTGATGTCTATTTAAAAATGATGATTCATCCTCTTGATGCTTTAGAAATAGATTTTTATTGGTTAGATACTAATCCTAATATTAATAAATTAAATACCTTTATTATAAATCATTATCAATTTTATGATATGAAAAGAAATTATAAACGACGACCAATGATTTTAGCTAATAATGCTAGTGTTGCTTCTCATCGATATCCGATTTTATATTCAGGTAAAACCTTAGTTGATTGGAAGACTTTAAAATTAATTCCTTTCTTTAATGCTAGTGCTTCTAATATTGGAGTCGCTTGGTGGAGTCATGATATTGGAGGATATTTTAAGGGAATAGAGGATAATGAATTATATACTCGGTTTGTTCAACTTGGAGTTTTTAGTCCAATTTTAAAATTTGGAAGTGAAAAAGGCAAATATTATAAACGGGAACCTTGGCGTTGGAGTATAAAGACTTATATGATTGTCAAAGATTACTTAAATTTAAGACATCGTTTAATTCCTTATTTATATTCAGAAGCCTATAAACATTATAAAGAAGGGCATTTTATTATTGAACCAATTTATTATCGTTATAAAGAAATGTATGATGATTTATTATATCGAAATCATTATTATTTAGGAAGTCAATTTTTTATTTCTCCGATTATAGCTAAGAAAAATTATATAATGAATCGAACTATTCATAAGTTTTATATTCCTGATGGAATATGGTATGACTTTGTTACTGGGAAAAAGTTTCCTGGTGGGAGGTCTTATGTTTCCTTTTTTAGGGAACAAGATTATCCTGTTTTTGTTAAAGCAGGAGCCATTATACCACTTAGTAATGAAGAAAATTTATTTAATACTACTCCTCCTAAAAACCTTGAAATTCAAATTTTTCCAGGTTGTAGCAATACCTATCAACTTTATGAAGATGATGGAATGAGTGATTTATATAATAAAGGTTTTTATATAAAAACGAATATTGATTATAATTATTTACCAAATAATTATACTGTGATTATTCGAGCGATGGAGGGCAAAAGTGATATTATTCCTAAATTTAGAAATTATAAAATAAGATTTAGGAATACCAAACGAGCTAAGGATGTAATAACTCATATTAATGAAGAACAAGTTGGAAATAAAAGTTATGTTGAAGGACTTGATTTTATTGTTGAAGTTGATAATGTTAGTACGATCGGACAATTAACTATTAATTGTAAAGGTAAAGACATTGAAATAGATGCGATTAGATTAATTAATGATGATATTGAAAGTATTATTTCAGATTTAACAATTGAAACAGAAATGAAAGAACAGATTGATGAAGTTATTTTTTCAGAAATACCAATGAAGAAAAAAAGAATTGCGGTTAGAAAGTTAAGAAGAAAAGGATTAGAACAAAAATTTGTTAGATTATTTTTAAAATTACTTGAATATATTGAGCAAGTATAATATAATAAAAATAATTAAAAACGTTGAAAAAGAGAAGTAGCATTTTAGGTATTAAATAGAGAAAAAGTGGTTGGTGAAAACTTTTAATAAATAAATGTGAACTTACTTTTGAGTTCCTAAGGGCGTCTAATTTGCGTTAAAAATTAAAGAGCATAAAATATTATGAATTAAGGTGGTACCGCGATTATTCGTCCTTAAATTATAATATTTTTTTTATTTAGGAGGTTAATTA
>CAZGXD010000083.1:0-4221 GCA_964529625.1 uncultured Muribaculaceae bacterium | reverse complement strand
TACAAGATTTAATCGGAAAAGATATTATTGGAGGAAGAAAAGGTGGGATGCCTGAAATGACTTTTGAATGGGCTCTTAACCAAAATGGAATAAACCCTAAAAAGGATGTAAAAATTGATACTAGTATTGAATTTGCTGCCATGGCAGGAGCCTTTATTGGAGGAACTGGAGATTTTGTTACCTTATTCGAACCTTTAGCCCTGCAGATTGAAAAAGAAGGATATGGATATGTAGTTGAATCAGTTGGTAAACTTGGTGGGATTGTTCCCTATACTGCCTATAATGCTAGAAAAAATTATATAGAAAACAACAAAGATATAATTCAAGGATTTACTCGTGCCATTCAAAAAGGATTAGATTATGTTCACAACAATAAGGCTGAAGATATTGCCAAAAATATTATTGATTATTTCCCAGACACTTCTATCAATGATGTTATTGCTGTCACTAATCGTTATAAACAAATTGATTCTTGGTATTCAACAACCGAAATAAAAGAAAAGGATTTTAATCATGTTCAAACAATTATGGAAGCAGCTGGTGAATTAGATAAACGAGCCCCTTATAAAAATTTAGTTGATACTAGTTTCACAATAAAAGAAAACAATGAATAAAATATTAAAAATTAAGAACTTAAAGAAAATTTATCATACTAAACAAGAAGAAATATTAGCTATCGATAATTTTTCTTTTAATTTGTATAGACAAGAATTTGTAGCAATAGTAGGCCCAAGTGGTTGTGGAAAATCAACTATTTTATCAATCTTATCCAACTTAGAAAAAGTGTCTGAAGGAGCAATTGAATTTAGTAATAATTCTACGATTGGTTATATGTTACAACAAGATAGTTTATTTAACTGGCGAACCATTCTAGATAATTGTTTATTAGGACTTGAAATCAAAAATAAATTAACAACCGAAAATAAACAATACGTTATTAATTTATTAAATACATATGGTTTAGGGGATTTCATTCATAGTTATCCTAGCAGTCTTTCTGGTGGAATGCGTCAAAGAGTTGCCCTAATTAGAACTCTAGCTACTAATCCCGATATTCTTTTACTTGATGAACCCTTTTCAGCTTTAGATTATCAAACTAGATTAGCTGTTTCTGATGATGTTTATAATATTATAAAAAAGGAAGGGAAAAGTGTTATTATGGTAACCCATGATATAAGTGAAGCTATTAGTATGGCTGACCGAATTGTTGTTTTATCTAAACGACCAAGTACTATCAAAAAAATATATAACATTAAACTTAGCAATAGATCAAACCCTATTGAAAATAGAAAAGCAAAAGAATTTGCTCATTATTATGATTTAATTTGGAAGGAAATTGATTATCATGTATAGCCAAGAACATTTAAAATATTTAAAAAAAATAAAAAAAAATAAATATCTTGTTTTTTCATTACAAATGTTTATTTTTATAACCTTTATTATTATTTGGCAACTTTTAGCTAATTATAACCTTATTAATACTTTTATTATGTCAAGTCCCAACAATATTCTTAAAACAATTACAAATCTCCATCATACTAATAATTTATATCAACATATTTTTACTACTATTTATGAAACTATGATTAGTTTTATTTTAGGAACCTTAATTGGAATTTTTATTGCTACTATTTTTTGGTGGAATAAGTTTCTAGCAAAAGTTTTTGAACCATATTTAGTTATTTTAAATAGTCTTCCTAAAGTTGCCCTTGGCCCAATTATAATTATCTGGGCTGGGGCTAAAACATCTTCAATTATTATTATGGCTTTATTAATTTCAACTATCATTACTATTATTAATGTTTTAAACGGTTTTAATGACACTAATTCAAATAAAATAAAATTAATGAAATCATTAGGAGCATCTAAATACCAAATCTTTTTTAAACTTGTTTTACCAAGTAGTTTTAATAATATTATAAGTGCCCTTAAAATTAATGTAAGTATGTCTCTAATTGGAATTATTACTGGAGAATTTTTAGTTTCAAAAAAAGGAATTGGATATTTAATAATGTATGGTTCACAAGTTTTTAATCTAGATTTAGTTATAACGGGAATCATGATTTTAGCAATTGTTTCATCTATTATGTATTATCTTGTTTATTATATAGAAAAAAGAATAATCAATAATAAACCCAGCAATTAATTATATTGTTGGGCTTTTATTTTAATATTTTTTTATTAATTCGATATTTTCTTCCTTTATTTTCCCCTGATGCAATTAATATTCCTTTATCCGTAAATTTCTTTAAATATAATCTAATACTAGATGGTGCTTTATCGATTTTATCAATTAACTTTTCTGTTGTAATAAATTCATCTAAGGAAAAGTTGCTAATTATAATATCTAATAACCTTTTTTCTGTTGTAGTTAAATCTCTTACATATTCTTCTCTTATTTTATTGAATACTTTATCATTAAATGAATCAATGGTTTTTAATATCATATTAAGCATATATTCTATAAATGGAGTTGATGAGTTAATTTTTCTCGAATTCTCAATAGCATTATAATAATCTTGTTGGTTTTCATATACTAAAGTCTCTGTAGGAATAAATTCAAATAAATTATTATAATTATATAATATTACCGATTGCCACAGCCTACCAACTCGACCATTTCCGTCTGAAAAAGGATGAATGGTTTCTATTTCATAATGAATAATACAAGCCTTAATTAATTCATTTACTTCAGAATTTTTTCCCCAATTAAATAACTCAAATACTAATTTTTCTATATATTCAGGTCTTGCTCCAATATGAACCACTACATTATTTTCATATACAGCAACATCACCTGTTCTAAATTCACCAGAATCTTTGATTAATTTAGATGTTAAGCATTTATGAGCAACCAAAAAGGATTTTATATCATATGGTCTAAATGTATTAATTTTCATATAAGCTTCATAAGCATTTTGCACCTCTATAATTTCAGTAGTTGGTGCGATTACCTTTTTCCCATTAATAATATTTTCCACTTCGCTCTCTGTTAGTGGATTAGCTTCTATAGCACACGATGAATTAACTGATTTAATTTTGCTCTCTTTTCTTAAATATAAGTTCTTTTTATTATCAATATTAGCTTCTAAATAACCTAGTTTATTATTTATTTCCGCTACTAAATTAATAATACTATCAGTAATCTTAAATAATAGTTTATTCATAAATTTAATCTCCTTTCAATTATTAATATAACTAATAATATTTAGATGCAAAACAAAATACAATTAGCGATATATTAGCGATATATATTATATTTCATTAAAAAATCCCCTAACTATCTATAAGTATATCAATTTTTTAATATTTCTTCAAACATAAAACATTGAAAATTAAAACTTGATTAAATTAATCTTAAATCCTAATGAGTTTTTATTTTAAATTGCTAAAAACATCTTTTAAATTGTTATTAAGAACTAGAGTTGCTTTACTATCATAAAAAGTTGCATCATTATTTATAATAACTAAATACTTACCTTTGAACATTCTTACTAAACTACTAGCTGGTTCGACTGTTAATGATGTTCCCGCAACAATTAACATATCCGCTTCATATATAATCTGCTGGGCTTGACTATATGCTTCTGGTAGCATTTCCCCATACAAAGTAACCTTTGGTTTTATAATTGATCCACATTTACATTTTGGAATCTCAGTCGAATTAAAAATGTATTCAGCACTGTAAAATTCATGACATTCTAAACAATAATTTTCATATAATGTTCCGTGAACTTCATAAACATTAGTACTTCCTGCCTTTTGATGTAAACCATCAATATTTTGGGTTACAATTGCTTTTAATTTTCCTACATCTTCTAATTTTTTTAAATACTTATGAGTTATATTAGGTTGAACCATTAAACAATTAAAATTTTTTCGATAAAAATCAAAAAAGTTTTTTGGTTCTTTATTAAAACAATCAACACTTAGCATATACATAAGATTCTGCTTATGTTTTTGATTATACAAACCGTCTTTACTTCTAAAATCTTTAATACCACTATCAGTTGATACCCCAGCCCCACCAAAAAAAACTATCTCATTTGATTCATTAATCATTTCTTGTAACTTTTTTATTTTATTCATTATAACTTCATTATTCACTTTTTCACCTCTTTACTATGTTATCATTAATTATATTATATTACAAAAAATAATTTTAATTAATTCAAATTAAAATAAAAGGAACAATTGAGTTCCTATTAATATAATTTTAAA
>CAZGXD010000082.1:0-4237 GCA_964529625.1 uncultured Muribaculaceae bacterium | reverse complement strand
TTAAAAACATAAAAATATGTTTTTTTTAAGTATTTTAATATTAAATTGACTTTAGCTTAACAATGATATTATAATAGGATTAAATTAATTAAGGTTGTGATAATAAATGAAAGCAAATAATTTAGAAAAAAGAAATGGTTTTACTTTAATAGAACTTTTAACGGTGATAATTTTATTAGGGGTTTTAATAGTAATAATTATTCCAACAATAGACTCTACTCTTAAAAAGTCTAGTAATAAAATATACGAAAATCAAATTAGTAATATTATTACAGCTTCCAAAAGCTGGGCTTCAAAAAATCCAAATGAATTACCTAAAAAAGATGAAACTTCTATTATTATCACTCTAGGGCAACTAAAAGAAGAGGGTTTTATTGATGAAAATATTATTAATCCAAAAAACAAAAAAAGGTTTTTAGATACTACCGAAATAATTATAACTAGAGAAAAAGAAAATTTTACATATCAAGTGAATGTAGAATAATAATATAAGTAGTTTTAGTCTGAAATATTGATAGGGGAGATACTTAATGATTAAAGAAAAACAAAGTGGATTATTTATTGTTATTTCAGGTCCTAGTGGGGCAGGTAAAAGCACGATTACGAAAGAATTAATTCAATCTAATAATAATTTAAAGTTATCTATATCTATGACTACTAGAAAGCCACGAATAGGAGAAGTAGACGGTAGGGAATATTATTTTGTTAGTGAAGAAGAATTTAAAGAAAATATTAGAAATAATAATTTTTTAGAATATGCTATCGTGCATCATGATAATTATTATGGAACCCCAAAAGCTTCAGTTGAAAAGCATTTAACTAAAGGACGGGATGTAATTTTAGAAATAGATATTAATGGGGCTCTTCAAATTAAAGAAAATCATAAAAAAGCTATTTTTATTTTTGTTTTGCCTCCAAATATGGAAGAATTGAAACGACGATTAATTAAAAGGGGAACTGAATCAAAAGAAAAAATATTAGAAAGATTTAAAACTGCTTATCGAGAAATTAATGAAATTACTAATTATAATTATGTAATTATAAATGATGATTTAGAAATAGCAGTTAATAAAGTAAAAGCAATTATTGAAGCTGAATATTGTCGAGTTGAACGAATTGAAGAGGTTATTCATGAGGAATTAATAGAGGAATAAATGAAAGGATTACTATTATGAAAGGTTTAACTAGTTTTACGATTAAGAATTTAAAACAAAATAAAAAAAGAACAATTGTTACTTTTATAGGAATTATGCTAACTTCATCACTATTATTTGGGGTTGGTTTGTTTATTTCAACATATCGTGATAATTTAATTAAAGAAATAATAAGAGAAAGTGGTTCTCATCATATTGAATATCAAAATTTAGATAGTTCTAAACTTGAGATTTTGAAAAGCGATAAAGATGTAAAAAAGGTTGTTATTGAAACTATTGATATGGTAGGAATTTTAGAAAAAGATGATAAGACAATTCAAACCAAGGTTATTAGTATCGATGAAGATTATTCTTTGTTATTTAATTTAATTGAAGGAACAACCCCTCAAAATAAAAAGGAAATAATTCTTCCTTTGCATTTTATTAGATTTTTAAAAATTGAAATTAATGATACTATTACTATTTATAATGAAGCAGAAAAAATTGAATATAAAGTGGTAGGGATTTATTCAACTGATGAAGACTATGATAGAATTTATACAAATGATATTACTATTTATACAAAATATTTAATGGAAAAAGATGAAATGGTTAATGCTTATATAACTTTAGAGAATCCGAAAGGAGCCTTTTCTAAATTACAAGCCCTAACTAATGAAATAGGACTTATTTTTCCCAATTTAGATCGTTCTAATGCTAATGAGCAAGTAGTTGTAAACACTTCCCTTTTAGCCTTTTATGGACAAATTAGCGATAATGGTGTTTATGCAGTTTTGTTTTTATCAACTTTGTTAATTTTGGCTGTCCTTGGTTTGGTTTGTATTTTAATCATTTATAATTCCTTTTCTATTTCAGTAATGGAACGAAAAAAACAATTAGGTATTTTAGCTAGTCTTGGAGCTAGTCCTATTCAAATCTTAAAATCTGTTTTTATTGAAGCGGGAATTATTAGTTTATTTGCGATTCCATTTGGTTTTATGGTCGGACTTATAAATGTTTCATTAGGATTATTAGTTATTAATAAATTATTAGAAGATATTATTATCATTACTTTTACTTTTTCCATTTATCCTTTTTTTATTGGGTTAGCTTTTCTTTTTATTTTATTAGTAATTTTTTTCTCAGCTTTATTTCCAGCCATGAGAGCTAGAGAAGTATCTCCATTAGAAGCAATTAAATTAAATAAAGATTTAAAAATGAAAAAGGAACGAAAGATAAGAAATAAATTAATCTTTAAACTTTTTAAATTAGATGGTCTCATTGCCTATAAAAATGTAAAAAGACAAAAAAGTAAATATCGGATTACGATTATTTCTTTAGTCGTTAGCATAGTTTTATTTGTTGTTTCAGCAACCTTTATTAATGGGATTATTTATGAAACTGGTAAAGTTTTTGATGATGAAATTAATTATGATGCTTCAATTTATATTTCTTATGATCACAATCAAGCAAAAGCAGTTGAATTATTTAAAGAGATAAAAGAAGTTAAAAAAGTAATAGAATATAAAAGCCAGTATGTATATAGTGAAATTATTGAAGATAAGTATTACAATAAAAATTATTTAAAAAGAAGCAATAAAAATTCTATTACAATGGATCCCTTTGTTCAAATTGTTTTATTAAATAATACGGATTATCAAAAATACAAGAAAAAAATTGGACTTACTAAAGAACAACCAATTCTTGTTAACTATGGAAGTTATTCAGTTTTTGATGAAATAAATGAAAAAGCAAATAATTATAAAGGTCAAATATATCAAGAAGATAAAAATTTAACCTTTAATTTGTGCAATTACAAAGATGAAACAGATTTTAAGGAAATAGAAAATTGTTATTATCAATTAAAGGATTTATATTTTACTAATCAATCTCCTTTCTTTAATGATTCTTTTGCGTTCATTGTTGTTAATCAGGATATTTATAATTACATTTCTGAAAATAAAAAGGCTAATGAATTATTGGAAAAATATGATAAGCAAGTAATTTTAGAGTTTATGATTAAAAAGGCTAAAAACTTTGATAAGGAAGTAAAAAAAATAATTAAGCAAAATCCATATTTAGAATTTGATTATTGGAATCCAAAATTAGAAAACCATCAAAGAAAAATGGTTTATACAACAATTATGTTTATTCTTTATAGTTTAAATATTTTTATCCTATTAATTGGAATTACAAGTGTGATTAATACTGTTAATACTAATATTAATTTAAGAAAACAGGAATTAGCAATTCTTCGGAGTGCTGGTCAATCTTTTAAATCATTTAATAAAATGATTATGATTGAGAGTTTATTTATCAGTTTAAAAGCTTTGTTTTATGGATTGTCAATTTCAGTTTTTATTTTTTATCTTATTCAAAAAATAACTTCTTTGAGTTTTGGAAATAATAAAATAATAATTCCGATTCCAATAACTACGATTATAATTTGTCTAGTTATTAATATAACAATTGTTTTTTTGACAATGAAGTATGCAACTAATAAATTAAAATCGGAAAATATTATTGATGTAATAAAAAAGGAAATTATTTAAAATTGGGGGAGTATTAGATGCAAGTTTTATTTAATTTTACTTTGAAAAGTTTATTTAATAATAAAAAGAGGACTCTTTTTACCTTTTTAGGAATTGTTTTAGCTAGTTCTTTGTTATTTGGAGTTGGGCTTGCTATTTCTACTTATTATAAAACATTAATTAATGAGACAATTAGAAATAATGGTTCTCATCATATTGAATATAGAAATATTAAGGCAGATAAATTAAAAATTATAAAAAAAGATAATGAAGTTAAAAAAATTGTAGTTAAACAAACTGAAATCTATG
The DNA here is from genome assembly GCA_964529625.1 of uncultured Muribaculaceae bacterium. GTDB lineage: Bacteria > Bacillota_I > Bacilli_A > RF39 > UBA660 > DUPI01. The sequence continues at coordinate 264 of CAZGXD010000082.1, read as the reverse complement.
AATTAATAGATAATAAAGATTTAATTTTAGAAATAACTAGTTTAAATATTAACTATAATGAAATTTTTAATCTTATTGAAGGTCAATTTCCTAAAAATAATAATGAATTAATTATACCGTTTAATATGCTTAAAACTTATAAGGTTAATTTAGGGGAAACAATTATTCTAAAAAATGATCAAGGATTAAAAGAAGTTAAAATTGTTGGGGTTTTTAAATTAAAATCAAACCATGATTATCTTTATAATCAGGTTCATTTTAATA
>CAZGXD010000081.1:0-4360 GCA_964529625.1 uncultured Muribaculaceae bacterium | reverse complement strand
TTTCATCTTCAATCATTGATTCAGGGTGCCATTCTAAACCTATAAAAAACTTCTTACTCTTATCTTCAATTGCTTCAATAACCCCGTCTTCAGCCCGACCAACTATTTCTAAATCTGTTTTTACTACTTTCCACTCATGACGACTATTTACTTTTAATTTCTCTGTTTTTAAAATAGTAAATAATTTAGATGATTTTTCAATTGTTATTCCATGGACTTCTTTAACTCTCGGTTGACAATGATCTGAGGTCTCAATTTTTTCCATTTTTCCAGAAAAAGCAACTGCCATTGCTTGCATTCCTAAACAAATTCCAAGCAATGGTTTATTTAATTGATGAGCATACTTAATTGCTTTAAGATCATAATCGTAATAGTCTTTACCACCCTGACAAATAATACCAGCACAAGAATCAATCATTTTTTGCCACGTTTCTAACTCTAAAGAAGTAAGTTCTTTGGTATTATCAATTGTTTTACCATAATAATTTTCAAGGGTTGGTGGATACAAACCAATGGGAATTCCCCCATTTTTAATTATTGCATACCCAATTTCATTATAAATACTCATCTTTTCATAATTCCCTATTTTTTCTGGCCTTAATATTACCCCAATAATAGGTTTCATTCTTCATCTCCTTTTAAAAATGACTAATCCATATACTTAGTCATTGTTTTCATCATTTGATTAACCTGCTTTTGACTTGGAGTTCTTCCCATCTGTTGCATCATTGCTTTTATCATTTGCTCATTTATAGGGGGATTTTTCTTCATATATTTTTTCATATAATTTCTAGCAACAAAAAAACCAATCAAACCTCCTACAATTAAACCCACTAATACTTTTAATAAATCAAGTAATAATACTGCCCATTCCATATTATCATTCCTTCCCTATTTTTAATTTTACTAAATGAGAGAACTTTTTTCAAGGGCTTATCTTAATTATATTCAATTGTTTTTTTAAAAGTTCACTTAGTTAACCAAAAATATTTATTATTAATAAAATCACAAACTAAAATATTTTGATTACATATTTTAAAAAAATTAAAAAAGTGTGGCCAAATCTTATTACTATAAATTATTATTACTGAATAACGAAGTTTTATTAAACTAATTTCTTGTTTACTTTTATATAAGTATTTATTATTATTATTTTTTAAATAAGATAAATATTTAAAATAATCATTAATTACATGAATTTTAAAAGGCAAACATAATTGTTTAAACAAAGAAATTTTATAATTTACATTATTAGATTTAGAACTAGATAATTCATATAAATTAAGACCCAGTTTTCTTAAATTATTTCTATAAATATGGGCAACTTCGGGTTTCATCACAAATAAATAATATTTATACACTTTATCACCATTATTATTATAAAAGAATTAAACCTAAAAAAATGTAGAAAAAAAAAGAAGTTTTATTCTTCTTTATATAAATCAATAATTCTTGCTTTAATTTTTTCATAAGAAAAATCACAATAATCATATACTTCAGCCTTAGTTCCACTAATTCCAAATTTATCAACTGTTATTAAATGATTACTATCATCTACAAAACGATGCCATCCAAAAGAAGAACCAGCTTCAATAACAATTCTTTTCTTATCGTTTGGAATTATTTTAGTTTGATACTCAGGTGATTGTTTTAAAAACAATTCCATACATGGCATACTTACAACTCTAAAATTTAAATTATTTTCTTTAAAAAGGTCGTTAGCTAAATAAAAGGCAATTTGAACTACATTTCCAGTGGCAATCAAGATTCCATCTAATTTCTCCGGTTCATGTTTTACTATATAAGCCCCATACTTTACTTGATTAAGATTTGTTGTTTCCATTAATGACACTGGATTTCTAGCGACAACTAAACAATTGGGTTGATTATTATTTATAATTTCATGCCAACATCCTACTAACTCATGAGCATCAGCTGGTTTAAAAACATTAAGATTAGGAATTGATCTTAACATTGCTAATTGTTCAACTGGTTGATGAGTTGGTCCATCTTGCCCGACACTAATCGAATCATGGGAATAAATATAAGTAACTGGTAAATTCATTAATGCTGATAACCGAAGGGCTGGTTTTTGATAATCAGCAAATGATAAAAAAGTCGAACCAAAGGGACGAAAACCAACTAAGGCTAAACCATTTAAAATAGCACCCATACTATGTTCACGAACTCCAAACCAAATATTCTTACCATCATAATTTTCTTTAGTAATATCTGGTAAGCCATGTAAATAAGTTCTAGTTGAACTAGCTAAATCCGCACTGCCACCAATAAACGTGGAAATAAGAGGGGCTAGTTGGAGCATGATTTTATTATTGGTATCCCTAGGGGCAACTCTTTCTTCATATAAACTATCCCAATTCATATTATTAACATCAAGATTAAAACGACTATTAATGATATTATTAAATAAGGAATAATTCCCTTGATGATGTTTTTCAACATATTCTTGATAAACTTCATCCCAAGCATAAAAGTATTTTTTATAACGACGCCCGATATCTTTTCTAAAATTGTTAATTATTGCTTCTGGCACATAAAAGGGTTCATCAGAAACATTTAGATTCCTTTTTAACCGAATGATTTCTTCTTCTCCTAACACTTTTCCATGAATTTCATGAGACCCTGCTAAGGTAGTTCCTCTCCCAATAATTGTTTTAATCTCAATAATAGTTGGTTTTGATGAAGTTTTGGCTCGATTAATTGCTTTATCAAGATCACGAATGTTTTCTCCGTTTTTAACTAGTTCTGTATTCCATCCCATCGCTTTAAAACGATTTAAAACATTTTCAGTAAAAGTATTTTTAATTGAACCATCTAAACTAACATCATTTGAATCATATAAAACAATTAAATTATTTAATTCTAAATTACCAGCTAAAGAAGCCGCCTCATAAGAAATTCCTTCCATTAAATCCCCATCACTGCACAACACGTAAACTTTATAATCAAAGACTGATTTATCCATTTTTACAACTTTATAATCTTTTGTAAACTTATATTTAGTTTCATTTATTTTTGACCCTAGAGCCATTCCAACCGCACTTGCTAAACCTTGCCCTAAAGGGCCAGTAGTCATATCAACCCCACTAGTTACTCCTACTTCTGGATGCCCTGGGGTATTAAAGCCAACTCGTCTAAATTTTTTTAATTGATCTAAACTAATATTAAATCCAGCCATATATAACACTGCATATAAAAGGGCTGAACCATGTCCAGCTGATAAAACAAAACGATCGCGATTAATCCAATTTGAATCAGTCATACTAAATTGTAAATGATTTTTATAAAGAGTATAAAGAATGGGAGCAGCCCCTAATACAATTCCAGGATGTCCACTCCCAGCTTCATTTATCATATCAATCGCTAATGATTTTATATAATTAATTGTCATAGTTTCAACATTTAATGTTTCTTCTTTCATCTAACCACTCCTCTTATTATTATATCAAGAAATAGATTAATAATAAAGAAAATTAGTTATTAATTATATATTGAATATGCTCTTCCTGTTGGACTTCTTCTTCTAATCTTTTAGTATTAACAGCATCAAAATAAATTGCCACCAACACTAAAATAATAAATCCTAACATCACTTTGTCCTTTAATAATTCTAACATTTTATTCCTCCTTCATTACTTACATATTATCACGAACAAATGTTTGGGTCAACCCCTAAGCGAACGAATGTTTGACATTTTTGTAAATTTGTGTTAAGATATGTCTATAAGATTTAAGGAGGCTAAATAATGGAGTTAACTAATCGACAAAAAGAAATTTTAACACACATTAAAAAATATGTCGCAGCTAATGGTTATCCCCCTACGGTTAGGGAAATAGCGAAAGCAATGGAAGTTTCATCCCCTGCAACGATTCATGCTCATCTTGAAAATCTAGAAAAAAAAGGAGTTATAAAAAAAGAAAGTACTAAGAATCGAGCAATCGAATTGTTAGTTGAAAATGAATACCTAGAAAAAAACAAGGAAATTGTTAAAGTTCCTCTATTAGGTAAGATTACGGCTGGTTCCCCAATTGAAGCAATTGAAAATCCTAATGAATATTTTTCATTGCCTACTTATTTAATTCCTAATAATAAAGAAGTCTTCACGCTTTTAGTTGATGGGGATAGTATGATTAACATTGGCATTTATAATAATGATATTGTTATTATTGAACGAACTAAAGAAGTTAGGAATGGAAATATAGTTATTGCTATGACTGAGGATAATGAAGTAACCCTTAAAACATTTTATAAAGAAAAAGATCATGTCAGATTACAACCTGAAAATGATCATATGGAACCAATTATTCTAACCAAAGTTGATATTTTAGGTAAAGCCGT
>CAZGXD010000080.1:0-4391 GCA_964529625.1 uncultured Muribaculaceae bacterium | reverse complement strand
AGGTCAAGAACAAATTGCTAAACAATAAAAGAAGAAATTTTCTTCTTTTTTAATAGTTATCTTTGACAAGAATATTAAGTTGTGCTATTCTTTAAAAGGGTGAACTTAAATGGATAAAAATTTAGAAAAAATGAGGAAAGAATTAAAAAGACTTGATTTAGATGTCTTTGAATTAGAATTAATTTATGATGATTTATTAAAGGAAGCAAGTATTCAAAGGTTTGAAAGAATTAGAAAAAAATTAATTGAGATTAAAAGGGAAAGAAATTGGCTACAAGAAAAATATATGCATTTACTTCATTCACCACAAAAAAACTGTTTTCCACCGTTATGGTATTTATTAAAATCAGGAATTAATAATTACGATGGGGAAATTTATTGGATTTGTCAATGTGTTGAATGTAGAAAAATAAAAGAGGATTATCCAGAACAATTTAAAAATGTTATTTATGAAAATAAGGATTTGAATAGAAAAGAAAAAAGAAAGCAATATGAAGAAATCAAAAGAAAATATGAACAGCTTGTTAATCTTTCTGTTTATGAGGATGATAAAATAATTACTCTTGATAAAGAAGTGGCAGCTCAATTTATCTTAAAAAAATATAATAATAATTCACCAAAAAAATTATAATAATCAAAGAAATTAATTTAAAAGATTAATTTTTTTTAATCGATAGTAAGAATATTGTCAATTAATCCATATTCTAAAGCTTCTTCAGCACTCATAAAATTATCTCTTTCAGTATCCATTTCTACTTTTTTTAATTCTTGATTAGTATTATTAGCAAGCATAATATTTAATTTATCTTTTAATTTTAAAATTCGTTCAGCTGCAATTTTAATCTCGGTTGCTTGTCCTTGAACCCCACCAAGTGGTTGATGAATCATCATTTCTGAATTAGGAAGAGCATATCTTTTTCCTTTAGTACCACTAGAGATAAGAAAAGCCCCCATACTAGCTGCTAATCCAATACAAATGGTTGAAACATCACTCTTTATAAAATTCATAGTATCATAAATAGCTAATCCACCAGTTACACTTCCACCAGGGGAATTAATATATAAATTTATATCATTATTATTAATTGAATCTAGATATAACAGCTGGGCAACAATAGTATTTGAATTCAGATCATTTATTTCTCCACATAAAATAATAATTCGATCTTTTAATAACCTTGAATATATATCATATGCTCGTTCACCATTATTAGTTTTTTCAATTACTGTTGGTATTAAACTCAAATTATCATCTCCTAATATTATGATAAGTGTAAATATTAAAATTATTCATTAAAAAATGTGACAAAATATCATTTTTTTGATAAAATATAATTACTATGGAATAGAGGGATAACATGGATAAAAGAATAACAGTAAATTTTTAATTTATTAAAATTAATAAATATAATAATATACATCCATCTCTCCATATGTATATAAATTAAGGAGTTATTATGCTTGAATTAAATAATATTAATATAAAAAAACGAGATAATAATCAAATGTTATTAAAGGATTTTAATTTGCTATTAAATAAAAATGATAAATGTGCCATTATTGGTGAAGAGGGAAATGGTAAAAGTACCTTATTAAAAGCAATTTATAATAAAGAAGAAGTTCTTAAATATGCTAATATTAAAGGTACTATAAGAAAACCAAATATTATTGGTTATTTAAGTCAATCATTTGATTCTATTTGGGACAATTATTCAGTAAGAGATTACTTTTTTAAAAGGAATATTAAGGCGGATTATAATTATGATTTATATAATGATTATGATAAACTTATAAATTTATTTTTAAATTTAAATTTAGATATTTCCTTTTTAAATAATGAACAATTAATAAAAACACTTTCAGGTGGAGAAAAAGTAAAGATATCGTTAATAAAGATTTTATTAGAAGAACCTGATTTAATTTTACTTGACGAGCCTACCAATGATCTAGATATAGAAACTTTAATATTTCTTGAAATATTTATTAATAAAACTGAGATACCAATTTTATTTGTTTCTCATGATGAAACACTTTTAGAAAATACTGCTAATATGATTGTTCATTTAGAGCAAATAAAAAGAAAAACTGAGGTTAGAAATATCGTTTTAAAAGAAGATTATAAAACTTATATTAGTAATAGAGAAAATATTATTAAAAAATATAATCAAGAAGCTATTTTTGAAAAAAGGGAATATAAAAAACAAAAGAAAATATTAAAAGAAATAAAAACTGAGGTTACTAAACAGAATCCTGAAAGGCAAAATAGAATGCGTCAAATGCTTGCTAAAGAAAAACAATTAGAAAACAAAGAAATAAAGGATAAATATGATTTAGAAGAAACTATTAAAATGTTTTTTGAAGAAAATATAAAAGTATCATCATCAAAGATAATTATAGATTATCAAGATAATTTGAGTTTAGAAAATGGAAAAATTATTGCTAATATTAAGTTGGTTGTAAAAGGTGGTTCCAAAATTGTAATAACAGGTAAGAATGGGATTGGGAAAACTACTTTATTAAAAGATATATATAATAAAATTAAAAATAGGGAAGATATAAGGGTTGGTTATATGCCCCAAAATTATGAAGAAATTTTAAATTTAAATGAATCGCCTCTTTCTTATTTACTTACTAAAATTAATGACAAAACAAAAATAATGACAGTAATGGGTAGTTTAAATTTTACTTATGAAGAAATGACTGGTAAAATTATGAATTTATCTGGTGGTACTAAAGCAAAACTTATAATCGCCGAATTAATTTTATTAAGTTATAATGTTTTAATTTTAGATGAGCCAACTAGGAATTTAAGTCCACTTTCAAATCCAGAAGTACGTAAATTATTTAAAAGTTATAATGGAACAATAATTAGTGTTTCACATGATAGGAAATTTATATCAGAGGTATCTAATATGAATTATGAATTAAATGAAAATGGTTTAGAAATTAAAACTCAAATAGAAAAATCCAATTAATTTGGTTTTTTTACATTAAAATAATAAAATAAAGAATCATTTTTTAAATGTAATTTAAATTTCAGATTATAAAGGAATAGTATCGATTATAATATTAGTTTTTTCAATTACTGTTGGTATTAAACTCAAATTATCATCTCCTAATATTATGATAAGTGTAAATATTAAAATTATTCATTAAAAAATGTGACAAAATATCATTTTTTTGATAAAATATAATTACTATGGAATAGAGGGATAACATGGATAAAAGAATAACAGTAAATTTTCGTGATATAGTATCTAAAACCTTTCCATCAGGAACAACCCTTTTGGAAATAAGTAAAAGTTTTCAAAAATATTTTAACTATCCTATTTTAGTAGCCCGAATTGATAATGAAATGGCTGATTTAAGTGAAACTGTTAATCAACAATGTAATATTGATTTTTATGATCGAAGCAGCAACATTGGAAATAGTGTTTATTCACGCAGTTTATATTTTATGCTTATTTTAGCTGTGAAAAGAGTTTTAGGAAGTAAAGCTGAAATTATTATTGAACATTCAATGGATAAAGGGGTTTACTGTGAAATTATTAGGACTGAGGTTGATAAACCTTTAATTTTAAAAATTGAAAAAACAATGAAAGAGATTGTTAAAGAAGGATATTTATTTACTAGGGTAAGTGTTTCAAGATATGATACGATTAAATATTTTAAGAAATTTAATCGAATGGATAAAGTAAAAGCTTTAAAATATATTAGTAATAGTTATATTACATTATATAGATTAGATAATCTTTATGATTACTTTTATAGTGAAATGGCTTATAGTACTAAAGACTTAGATGAATTTAAATTAACTTATATAAAAGATAATGGTTTTGTTTTAAGTTATCCTGATACGATTAATCCAGAATGTACCTTAGATTATATTCATCATAAAAAGATGTATAATGCTTTTTTAGAATATACAAAATGGGGTCGAGTGTTAGAAGTTGAAAATGCTGCTGACTTAAATTCGTTAGTATCAACTGGTAATTATGATAATTTAATTAGATTATCAGAAGCATATTATAATAGTCAATTATCTAGGATTGCTGATGAAATAGTAAATCATAAAAATGATATTAAAATTGTTTTAATTGGTGGTCCATCTTCAAGTGGTAAAACAACAACTTCAAAAAAATTAGAAATTTATTTACAAAGTCATGGTTTTAAAACTCATCAAATTTCATTAGATGATTATTTTCTTAATCGAGAAGAGACCCCAAAAGATGAAGATGGTAATTATGATTTTGAATCAATTAAAGCTGTTGATATGGAATTATTTAATCAACATTTATTTAAATTGTTAAATAAGGAAAGGGTTTTATTACCAGAATTTAATTTTATTAATGGGTTACGAGAATATAAAAGTAATTGGTTACAGTTGGGAG
>CAZGXD010000079.1:4247-4603 GCA_964529625.1 uncultured Muribaculaceae bacterium | reverse complement strand
AATTTATTCCTCTCTTTATTATGAGATAATAATAATTCTATTTCTGTAAACTTACAATATTCTATAATTTTATTAATAATTTCGCTAGAAGTTACATATACATTTAAATTTTCATACTTTTTTAAAGATAATCCTAGAAACTTAGCATGTTCTTTATTTTTAAAAGATAAAAATTTACAAACATTAAAATCATTTAATAGGAAATCCGTTTCAAGATTTTTATTAACAAAAGCTAAATTATATTTATAATCCAAAAAGGAATCATTAAGTAGAATGGTTTCTTGATTAGTTTTATTTAAACTATTCCCCTTTTCTAATTGTTGCATTTGAAACCCCATTGTTTTTAAATTATCATA
>CAZGXD010000079.1:0-4237 GCA_964529625.1 uncultured Muribaculaceae bacterium | reverse complement strand
AACTTGTTGAAAATCTATCTTATCTGCAATATTAAAATTGTTATTATAATAAATATCATCTAAATAAGAATCAAAAGTTGTTATTATTCTAGTCGCTGCTTTGCTTTCCTTATTTAAATACATATAATCATAATTAGCATCAATTCCATATAAATTATATTTTTGCTCTAAATAATCAATTGTTAAAAGAAGCCTTTCTTCATCAAAAGCAAAATATTCTAGTTTTTTATTTTCAATTTCAAGGGTCATTTCTAAATAATCAATATACTTTTTATATTCATCACTATTTCTTTTACCTTCCTTTTCAAGATTACAAAAATTAGTATAAATATTTTCAATTGACAAACCAATTTTAATTAAACCGTCTATCTTTTTTTGTAATGTCTTATCTATATTGTCCATAACTATTGCCCCCATTTTTTAAACTAACACTAATTATCTTTAATCTTTAAGAGCTTTAAACATTTTTTTCCATAACCCCTTTGAAGAATAATTTAAGATTCCTACTTTATATACTTTTAAACCATATTTTATTAAAAGCCAATTAAAACCAAAATTAAGAATAATTGATAATAATATTTCCTTTAGCCCTATTTGTCCAAGAATAAGAAGAGAAGGAGATAAAATGGCAGAAATTAAAGGAACAAATGAAAAAATCTTAATAAAAATAGAACCTTTAAAAAAACTTGCAAAAATGGATAAATAATAACCTAATAATAAAACTAACATAAGTGGTGATTGAAGTTGTTGAAAATCTTCAGTATTAGTTGTCATTGATGATAAAATACCTGCTAATAATGAATAAGATAAGAAGGTAAATATCATTAAAATTAACGTTAATGGAATAATATATATTAGTTGATTAGAAATACCATTTGCTAAAACTTTTTTAATAAGAGAAAGATAATTTTGCTCGAATCCTTGAAAAAAACCTTTACTTCCAATTAATTTTCTTATTAAAAACCCTAAACCACCAAATAATAATAATAAACTACCTTGTAATAAAATAAATAAATTACCCGCTACTATTTTAGCAAAAAAATGAGTGTTAGGAGAAACGTTTGATATTATAATTTCCATTCCTCTAGTTGATTTTTCATCATTAACTTCTGCCCCTATCATTTGGACCAAAAAAATAACTAATAAGAAGAATGGTAAAATAACAATTGGAAACATGGTTGACATAATAGTTTCCATATTTTCCTCATCGCTTAACTTTTCTTCATCTAAATATTCTCTTTCAATTGAAATTGAACTATATAAATTAATAACTTCATCAATCGGTAAATTTGAAGTTTCAATTGCTAAACCTACTTTAGTATTATTAATTGAGGAAGAGATTAATTGATAATCTATTGCATCAATATATCCTTCACTAATTAAGGTTACAGCAATGGTCGTATTAGGATCATCATCAAAAACAATAACCCAAGGTTTCTTTTCTTTCTCAATTAACTTTCTAGCACTCTCTATATCTTTATCATATAATTTTAACTCGTAACTTGAATCTTCTGATTGGCTGAAGCCTTTTTCTGTTATTTCTAATTGTTCAGAAAAGAGTTCAAAAGATTTATTAGTATTATCAATAACATAAATTACTTGTTTTTTATTAAAATCCCCCCCAAAATAATTTATAATATTATCCATATTAACAATTCCAATAATAGCAACGGCTAATAAAAGATTCACAATAATAAACCATTTAGTTTTTATTTTTCTTTTTAAACTAACTCCAATTAAATAATTTAATTTACTGGTCATATGTTTCACCTACTTTAGTTAAAAATATTTCATTTAAAGATGGTTCTTCTACTATAAATTTTGTTATTCCTTTAATATTCTTAAGTTTATCAAAAACTTTTTGAACAACCTTCTCATCTTTAATTTTTATTTCAAAATCATCGATTCTTTTTACAATTTCTAGAACTCCATCTATTTTTTTAATATCTTCTTCAATAAGATTACCCTTTATTAAAATGTTTTTTTGTCGATATTTAGTTTTAATATCTTTTAAATATCCTTCAAGAACGGTTTTTCCTTTTACTAAAACTACTATTTTTTCACAAAATAATTCAACATGCTCCATTCTATGAGTAGAAAAAATAATCATACTGCCTTGTTTTGCCATTTCTGTAATTTCTTTTTTAAATAACTCAACATTAATTGGATCAAGTCCAGCAAAGGGTTCATCTAAAATCAATAATTTAGGTTCATTTATAATGGCAGTAAGAAACTGAACTTTTTGTTGATTACCTTTTGATAATTCTTTTATTTTTCTTTCTCTATATTCCGTTATTTGAAAACGCTCTAATAATAAATCCATCCTTGATATTATTTGTTCTTTAGTCATTCCTTTTAATGTCCCATAAAATAAGCATTGTTCTATAACCGTTAGTTTAGTCAATAGACTACGTTCTTCAGTTAAAAACCCAATTTGATCAGTTACCGAATAATCAATCTTTTTACCATCTAAAGTTACTTCCCCTTGTTCAGCATCAAGTAGCCCCATAATAACTCTAAAAGTAGTGGTTTTACCAGCCCCATTAACACCTAATAATCCAAATATTTCACCTGGTTTTACTGTAAAGGATAAATTATCAACGGCTAATATATGACCATATGATTTACTTATATTTGATACTTTTAACATATACTGCCCCTTTCTTTTCCTTAATATTATAACATAGATATAAGAAATTAGTAAATTAAACTTTTTCAACGTTATTCCTTAATTTAAAAATAATAAATTATTGACAATTATCTGATAATAAAGTAAAATTATAAACACGTGGAGTAGTACTCAAGAGGCTGAAGAGGCGCCCCTGCTAAGGGCGTAGATCGGGTGACCGATGCGAGGGTTCAAATCCCTCCTGCTCCGCCATATAAAATCAAAAAAACACAAGAATTCTTGTGTTTTTAAATTTCATGAATTTCCTTTTCTATCAAATTATATAAAATCCTAAGATTTTTTTTATCTTGTGGTAATAGTTTTATAAACTTTAAACGTAAAGGATATCCACTATTTAAATTAATAAATAAATCCGTACTTTTTGTTCGAAACTTAATTGACATTGTTGAAATTGATTTATATGGAATACATGTTATTTCTTTTACATTTCCTGTTCCCCTTTGATCAAATAAAACAATCTTTTTAGTAGTAAAAACTCCATGATCACGGTGTGTTTTATATACCCTTAATATAGTTTCATCTTCATTTATATAATCCTTAATATATAAAGGAATATTATCGCTATGAATTTCCTTAAAAAAATAAAAATATTGAGTTAATTCTTTAAATTTAATAAAAGCCATTCTTACACCTCATTATTATTATTTTAACACGTTTAAAACAAAAATAAAAGAAAAAAGGCTTACTATTGACACAGTAGGCCTTGTTACCTTTTTTATAAGTTTTGTTCTACAAGATGAGTTTTACCATCTGCTGTTGTTATTTCTACTAAAACCTTTGTCATTCTACCATTATTAGTCAAATTACCAGTTCTAATAAAATAACCATTAAATTTATTATCAATATATCCTTCGGTAACCTTTGTTTTAAAAGTATTTATAGTTCCTAACTCTCCTAAGTCAACATTGTTTTTTAAAGTATAAATAACATTTTTATTATTATTATTTTTATTATTATTATCAATTCCAAATAACTTAATCTTTAAACTTGATACATCATTAAAGGTATAGTTTTCATTTAAAATTATTTTTAAATCAAATGATTTCTTATTGTTATGTATTGAACTAATATTAATATTAAATAAAGGTTCCACAGTTTCTTCTATTATAACAATCTTTGTTGATGAAGGTAATGATTCATTACCAGCATTATCTATTGCTTTAACATATATTATAGTATTTTGAACTTCATCAAAGGTCTTTTCTGTTTCATTTGTTTCATCCCAATTTACATTATCGAATGAAAACGAATAATGACTAATTCCCGATGAAACACCATTTACCATTGGATCAGTTGCTGACCAAGTAATAGTCACATTTTCTGTTGTCTCTAATCCATTACTACTATTGATAATAATCGGTGCATTAGGATTTGTTTTATCAATATTAGTTATATTTATTATTTGTGAATCACTAATATTTTCTGATTTATCTTTTACCATAATTGTTACTTCTTGATTTTCAGTAAATATTTTAGTATTTCCTACTTGCCAAGTTGTTCCACCATCAAATGAATAAGGCTCATCTGCTAGACCACTTCCAGTATCTT
>CAZGXD010000078.1:1893-4617 GCA_964529625.1 uncultured Muribaculaceae bacterium | reverse complement strand
CTTGGTGTTTTTATATTTTTAGTTAGTAAATATATAAAAAGAAAATCATTAAAAATCATTTTAACAATAGTTATTTGCTTATTTATTTTATGGACTATAATATTTACAATTGATATTAATAGAACCAATTCATTAAAAGAACCGATATTTGCAAGAAAAAATGGTTATATGGGAAGTATGACTAGATATGATGGTTTAGGTTACAAAATAGGTTTAGAAAAGGATCATGGAACAGGTCATATTTCACAAAGTCAAATGACTATTTTAGGTCAATTCGTAGCAAGAGCAATTCAAGATTTTGAAAATGACTTTATTATTGTTGATGAAACAGATAATTGCGATGAGGTTTTAGAAGAAATATATAGAGATAATAAACATATTTATTTTTTACCTTGTATTCAAAGCACAACAATATTTTTAAAGTATGATAATGGTGAGAAAATAACTATTAAAGACGCTTTAGATAAGCAAAAAGTTTCAATTGAAATATTAATTAAAAAAGGTTTAAAAGTATATCAAGAACTTATTCAAAATTGAAATTCAGTTAGGAACAATTACTAATAAAAAAGTAATAGATAAAATAGTTGAAATAGTTTCTAAATCCGTTGTGCCATTAGGAGATAGCAATTTTGTTTGATAGGAAATAAATATGATCTTGAGATGTATGATATTAATGGTAAATTAATAGATACTCTAGTTGTTTTTGGCACAGATTATTCATCTTTATAATTAAATTTAAAGATAAAAAAGGATTTAAGAATGGAAGTATTAGAGTGAAAGAAGAAATAAATAAAATAATAAAAGAGAGTAATTTAAAAGTTGGATTATATGCATCAAACTTTCAAGATACCATAGAAATAAACGCAAATCATATTTTTGAATCGGCGAGTTGTATTATGGTGTTTGTTTTAATAGAGTTTTATAAACAAGTTGATGAAAATAAAATAAATGAAAAGGAAATTTTTATTTTTGATAAAGATAATGATATATTAGGATTAAATTTCGAAATTATAAGTTTATTTGATTATGGTCTTAAATTAACTGCTAAGGATTATGCTACATTAATGATTGTTTTTAGCGATAGTATAGCAACAAACAAATTAATTGATTTTTTGGGAATTGATAATATTAATAATACAATTAAAAGTTTAGGTTTAAAAAATACTTTTCTTTGCAATAAACTAGATTTGCTTAAATATTTTAAATTTGGAACAACAACACCCTATGAGTATGCAAAAGTATATGAAATGTTATTACGTGGGGAAGTAATAAATAAACAAGTTTCAAAAAAAGTATTAAATATATTAAAAAAACAAAGAAATTTTGATATGTTAAAAAAGGGTTTACCACCAATTGATATTTTATTTAAAGGAACTAATGATAGTAATATTAATTATATTGCTTCCAAAAATGGTTCTATTGTGTGGGTTGGAAATGAAATGAAAAATGCTAGAAATGATGGAGGGATTATTTCTACTAAGGATAGGGATATTATTATTTCTATTTTTATAACAGATATTGATGATTTGCAATTAAATTATGACAATAAAGGGATAGAATGTGGTGGGAAAATTGTTAAGTTAATATATGATGAATTTATCAAACAAGGGGAGAACGATAATGATTAAATATTCAGATGAAATAAGTTTTGATAAAGAAGAACTTTCTTCCTTATTTTTATCAGTAGGTTGGAATTCAGGAAAATATCCTGATAAATTATATGAATCCATCAAAAATAGTACTTATCATATATTTGCATATGACGGTGATAAATTAATTGGATTAGTTGCTGGATTATCTGATAAATGCATTAACTTATTTATATCTTATATTCATGTTGATCCTAATTATCAGAAACAAGGAATTGGGGCTAAATTATTGAATAAAATATAAGGGATTAATGTGTGAACAAGGGTAAACCATTACAAATAAAAGGTATGGTCAAGAAAAGTTTGTATATTTTTTGAGAAAAATTGATAAAAAATGAGGTGAAATAAATGGGAAAAAAAGATATTACAATTAGATCAAGTGCCGCAGAATATTTAACTTATATTGCTTCTTCTGGTGAAGTTGGAATTGAAATTAGATATGAAGATGAAAATATTTGGTTAACGCAAAAGATGTTATCAACTTTATATGATGTAGAGACTAATACAATAAATTACCATATCAAAAAAATATATAATGAGAATGAATTAATTGAGAAAGCAACTATTCGAAAATTTCGAATAGTTCAAAAAGAAGGAAATAGAAATATTGAACGTGAAGTAATTCATTATAATCTTCAGATGATAATAGCTATTGGATTTAAAGTGGATAATGAAAAAGCAGTCCAATTTAGAAAATGGGCTAATAAAATTGTAAAAGAATTTACTATAAAAGGTTATGCTTTGGATGATGAAAGATTAAAAAATAGTGGTTCAATTTTAACTGAACAATACTTCGAACAATTATTAGAGAGAATCAGGGAAATAAGATTATCTGAAAGAAGATTTTATCAAAAAATTACAGATATATATGCAACAAGTATAGATTATGATAAAGAATCCAAAAGAACTATAGAATTTTTTAAAATAGTCCAAAATAAAATGCATTATGCAATAACAGGTAATACAGCAGCAGAAATAATTTATAATAGAGTGGATAGTAATAATGAACATATGGGGCTTACAACATGGGATGCTGCACCAGATGGAAAAATTATAAAAAGTGATGTAATCATTG
>CAZGXD010000078.1:0-1793 GCA_964529625.1 uncultured Muribaculaceae bacterium | reverse complement strand
ATTGGTTTAAAAGATTAGACGAATTTTTAAAACTTACTGACAGAGAAATATTAGAGAATGCAGGAAAAATATCTCATAAAATTGCAGTTGATAAAGCCGAGTCAGAATTTGAAAAATACAGAATTACACAAGATCAAATATATTTAAGTGATTTTGATAAGTATATAAGTAATCTTGAAAAATTTGAAAATATAGAGGAATAATAAAATAAAAGAAAATAAAACAAATATAAATTGTGAAATCGGTTGTTATGACCGAAATTGAGCAAATACTTATAAATGAAGGGTTTCGTCAAAAAATTTTATATGAACCCTGTTTTTTGATAAAAACATGAAAATAATGAGAGGGAACAAGAGTATATGATAACTAAAAGTTGGGAAATAATAATTATTTTTGAGAGTATGAAATTTGAGAAAAAAATGAAGGAACTTGCATCCAAATTTACTCTAAAAGAAAATGAAACTAATTTTTTGTATTTAATAACCAAAAATCATGTATTTATAGATATGAAAAAAGAATATTTACTATCTAAAGAAGTAAAAGAAAATTCAAGTAAATCATATAATATTTTTAAATAAAGTGATATAATTAACGTAGATAAACAGTAAGTTTACAATTGGATTATCCATGAAGGAGATGAATATGAATGGATATTTATTATAATAAAAAATATGTTATTATTGCACATGTTGGGATAATTTTAGCTGTTTTAGGTACTTCAGAGCCGTTTGACAGTGCAATATTTGCACTGTGGGTTATGATTATTGGTTTAGGATTATTTTTAATTTATTATTTTATTTTTAATTTGATAAAACTAAAATACATTCCTATATTTGATATATTAATAGCATTTTTTAATATTTTAATTTGGATTGTGTTACTGGCCACATGCTATTATTGGTCTAATATTACTGGTTGGGACGGAATAGTTTATGTTATATATCCTTTCATTATAGGAATATTTTTTATATGTTTACTAATTATGAATTTAGTTGTTTATATAATTAAATTAGTTCAAAGAAAGAAAATGCAAATTTAGTTGTATAGTATTAGCATAATAGTTATATTAACTTCATTATAGTAATGAATGGATAATTAACAATTTGTATGATTTATAAAATTGTGAGATTATCCATTATCATCTCATGCTTTTGAATTATTAGACAGTGATGGACAGTTAATAGATAAAACTGAAATATTTTCTAGCATAGAAAATATAAGTTTTTAAAGTGATAAAAGTAATTGATATGTTTTAAATATGAATTACTATCAGAAGATGATAAAAGATTTTATCAAAGAAATTTAACTAAGCAAGGAAATTATACACTTCAACAAACAGTCGCAAAGGCTGGAGTAAAAAATATGGCAGAGTTTCACAATGCTGGTTATAAAGTTTATACGGTGGAGAAACTGCTGATGATATATTTAAAAGAAAAAGGCTACGTTACCGAGAAGATATTCTAGATAATATGGGTGAGGATGAACTTATTGCTAATTTGTTTAGAATTTCCCCACCAAAACAAAAATTGATAAACGAAAATATAAAAGGTGAAAAGGAATCAAAAGAAGCACATTTCAAGGTAGGGAAAAAAGTTAGAAAAACAATTGAGGAGTTAGGTGGGAAGATGCTAGAAAAACTTCCTACACTTAACATAAATGGAGGCAAACTCAAAGAAAACCTAGGTGGAATAAGGGTTTTATGAAAAAAAGTTTTTACACGAAATGGTAAAAATTAATAAAAAAGGAGCAAATATGAAAAAAAACAAGAATGAAATTATATTATTTGAAGATAA
>CAZGXD010000077.1:3368-4705 GCA_964529625.1 uncultured Muribaculaceae bacterium | reverse complement strand
AGTAAAGAAGATGAACAAATAAAAATTTTACCTGGGAAAAAGGCTTTTAAAAATGTAACAGTAAATGTGTTTTATAGTAGTGCAGAGGATATGAAAGGTTATATTTGTAATGATAATTGTGATACTCATATGATGAAAAATATGGAGTGGGGAGCTGTTGCATACTTATCTCAATCACAATATGGAATAGGAAAAGAATTAGAGCATAACGATTCTTCAACAACAGGTGGGGCTAATTATAAGACTAATCTAGATCAATCAACAACCGGAACAATATATGGTATTTATGATATGAAAGGGGGAGCATGGGAATATGTAGCAGCTTATGTAGAGAATGGAAATTCCAATTTAACAGAATATGGTAGTAATATAGTTAATGCAGTTTCAAAATATAAAGATGTTTATAGTGTGGGAAAGTCAGATACTGCCCAAAACAATTATGAAGCAACTATTAATAGATATGGTGATGCCATTTGGGAAACTAGTTCAAGTGGTAGTGGAGAAAATAACTCATGGCATGGTGCATACAGTATGTTTATTTTTAGTAGTAATCCTTGGTTAGTTCGTGGGGGTCATGCTAGTGGTTCTGCTCCAGGTATATTCTATTTCAAGCATTACTCTGGTAATAGTAATAATAGTTACTCATTTCGCCCGATTGCTATTCTTCCGTAGGGTGAAATATCCTAAATAAATCATTAAAATATAAAGGTTAAATTTTTAGTATATTTATTTATAGTAAGAAATTATTATCAAAGCATGATATAATAATTTAGAGGTGCTATATGAAAAAGAAAGATTACTTCTTTTTATTAATAATTATAATATCGATTTTATTAGTAATGTTTATTACTAAAGGAATTAATAATATTTATGGTTCAAAAACAGATTGGCTTTCTCAACATTGGGCTTTACCAGAATATTTTAGGAATTTATTTTATGAAACAGGAAAGTTGTTTCCTAATTTTGCCCCTAATTTAGGTGGGGGTCAAAATATATATAATTTTTCTTATTATGGGTTACTTAATCCAATTATTCTTATTTCTTATTTTTTTCCTTTTATAAAAATGGTTGATTATATTATAATAAGTTCAATTTTAATTGTGATAGGAAGTGCAATTTTATTTTATAAATGGCTTTTAAATAATAATTTTAATTCTAAAGTTTCCTTTTTAAGTACTTTTGTTTTTGTTTTTGCTAATTTTTTTATTTTTCATAGTCATCGTCATATGATGTTTATTAATTATTTTCCCTTTCTTATTTTAGGTTTAATGGGAGTAGATAAATATTTTAAAAACAATCAAAAATGGTTGTTAATTTTAAGTGTTTTTTTATTAATT
>CAZGXD010000077.1:0-3358 GCA_964529625.1 uncultured Muribaculaceae bacterium | reverse complement strand
TAAAACTTTAATATTAAGGTTATTAAAAATGATTGGAATAATGATGATTGGTATTTTAATGGCTAGTATGTTATTAATGCCAACCATTGCTGTTATTATTAATGGACGTGGCCAAGCAGTTAATGATTTAGATTTTATTACTTTACTTAAACCACAAATTAATGATAAGGTTTTGTTATATTCAACTTATTCTTTAGGTTTTACTATTGTCGGGCTAGTTAGTTTAATTTATGGGTTTGTTAGTAAAAATAAAAAACTAATTATGTTAGCTAGTTTATTATCGCTAATTTTTTTTGTTCCTATTTTTATGTATATATTAAATGGGATGTTATATGTAAGACCAAAAGTTTTAATTCCTTTTGCCCCCTTAATTGGAATATTAATCGCTAATTTTTTAAAAAAGGTGTTTGAGAAAGATATTTCTTTACTTCCTTTAGTTATTGGAACTTTAATTATTGGGATAATGAATTTTACTAATGATGATTGGAGTTTAGCTTATTTTTTAGATTTTTTAATTTTGTTTTTAGCCATTGGTAGTTATTATCGTTTTAAAAAAGAACTATTACTGATTATTCCTATTATTGTAGTTGCCCTTTTCAGTGCTTTTAAAGCCAATTTTACTGAAGATTATGTTCCTAAAGAAAAGTATAAAAGTTATTTTAATGTTTTAAAATCAAAGGCGATTAAAGAAACTGTTAATCAAGATTCAACTTATTATCGGTTTAATAATTTAGATACTCCTTTATCAACTTCTAATAAAATATATCATTCTAATTATTATCAAACTTCATTATATTCATCAACTTATAATTTTGATTATAATAATTTTTATTTTGATGTGTTTAAAAATGCTATTCCAAATCGGAATCGAGTTATTACTGCTCAAAGTAGCAATATTTTATTTCAAACTCTAATGGGGGTTAAATATATTGGAACTAGTGGAATAGTTCCAATTGGGTATGAGTTAATAAATGATGATTCTAATTTTAAAATTTATAAAAATGAAAATGTTTTTCCACTCGGTTATGCGACTAAAAATATTATGGGAATTGAAGATTATAATAAATTAAAATATCCTTATAATTTGGAACTCTTATTAAAAGGGGTTGTAGTAGAAGATGAAGAGAGTAATTATGAGTTTATAAATAAGATGGAAAGAATAAATTTAAATTATATTAGTACTATTGGGGACAATATTTTAGTAAGTAAAAGAAATAACAATAATTATTTTTTTGAAGTATTACAAAGTGATAATATTAATTTGAAGATAAATAATATAAAAGAAGATCAAATCTTACTTATTAAATTTGATGTCTTAAATAATCCTAGTTGTAAAGATGGTGATATTTCAATTACCATTAATGGAATTAAAAATGTTTTAACGTGTAAAGAGTGGATTTATCATAATCGTAATTATAGTTTTGAATATGTTATTTCTTCAAGTTCTGTAATTGATAATCTTAAAATAAAGTTTGCAAAGGGGATATATGAAATAAGTAATATTGAAACTTTTGTTTTAGATTATAATGAGATTAAAGATCTAGTTTTAGAATTTGATAAATTAGAAGTTGATATGAATAAAACAAAAGGTGATTATATTTATGGAAAAATAGAGGTTTCTGATGATGGCTATTTTGTAAGTACGATTCCATATGATAAAGGGTTTAAAGTTTTCTTAAATAAAGAGGAAGTTGCTATTGAAAAAGTAAATCAAACCTTTTTGGGTTTCCCAATTAAAAAGGGTAATTATGAGATTATAATAAAATATGAATCACCATTATTTAAAGAGGGATTACTTATGAGTGGGGTTAGTTTTATTGGATATGTCGGACTAATTATTTTAGATAAAAAAAAGAAAACTAATTAGTTTTCTTAATATTCATTATGACTGGTAGAATAATTGGTTTTCTACCAGTTTTATTATATATGTATGGGGTTAATTGACTAATAATTTCTTGTTTTATTTCAGTATAATTAATGCGAACTTTCAATTTAGAAAGAATTGCCTTTTTAGCAATTTGCTCTATTTCTTTTAATAAATTAAGATTATCATTAACTAAGACAAAACCTCTAGTTGTGATATTAGGATTTCCTAGTAAAACATTGTTAGAAGTATCAACATTAGCAATAACAGTAACGATTCCATCACTAGCCATAATCTTTCGATCTTTCATAACAGCATTACTAATATCACCGATTCGGTTACCATCAACATAGACATCGCTTGCTTGAATCATGCCATTCTTAATAACTTTTCCTTTATATAAAGATAAGACTTCTCCATTAGTTAAAACAAAAGTATTTTCTTTTGGAATATCACATTCGATGGCTAAATCAGCATGAGCTTTTAGCATTCTATATTCACCATGAACAGGCATAAAGTATTTAGGTTTCATTAATCTTATCATTAATTTTAGTTCCTCTTGATTTCCATGCCCGGAAGTATGAATATCACTTAGAGAGGTATTGGTATAAACTTGAACGCCTTTTAAATAAAGCTTATTTATAGTTCTTGAAATACTTAAAGCATTTCCAGGAATAGGAGAAGATGAAAAGACCACTACATCATTATCTTTTAATTGAATTTGGCGATGGGTTCCATTAGCAATTCGGCTAAGAGCAGCTAAAGGTTCGCCTTGACTTCCAGTACATAATAAACAGACTTTATTATCTGGTAATTTATTAGCCTCATTAGGACTTATAAATAAATCCTTGTTTTTAATATAACCACCTTGAATTGATATTTCAATATTATTCTCCATACTTCTTCCAAAAATAGCAATCTTTCGATCGTTTCTTTTACAAGTATCAATAATATGTTTTATTCGATAAATATTTGAAGCAAAAGTAGCAATAATAATTCGTCCATTATAAAGATTGAAAATTTCACTTAAAGCCTCATCTACCTTTGATTCACTCATTGAAATCCCCTCATTTAGGGCATTGGTACTATCACTTAAAAGTAATGAAACGCCTCGATTTCCAATTGTAGCCATTTTATGTAGATTAGCAATTGGACCGATAGGGGTTAAATCAAACTTAAAATCCCCAGTTGAAACAATAGTTCCGTTAGGGGTATTAATGGCAATTCCGTGAGAATCTGGGATTGAATGAGTAGTTCTAAAGAATTCAACATTCATATTTTTAAATTTTAACTGATCTTTTTCCGTATAAACAAATAAGTTTTTGTATTTAATATTTCTTTCATATAATTTATTTTTAATTAATCCTAATGCTTGATTAGGAACATAAATAGCTGGAATATCAATCATTTGCAATAAAAAAGGAATTGCTCCAATATGGTCCTCATGACCATGAGTTATTAGCAGGGCTTTTATTTTACTTTCATTTTGTTTTA
>CAZGXD010000076.1:0-4763 GCA_964529625.1 uncultured Muribaculaceae bacterium | reverse complement strand
ATATAAGTATCAATATTATGTTTCCATAAGTTTAATAACAGTTGTTCTAATTCTTCATTCCCCTCTGAAAATATCTTAGCCCATTTTTCTTTGTTTTCTAATACTTCTTCCATTTCTAAATGTTTACCAAATTTATAATTATTCATTTTAAAGTCCCCTTAACTTTTTATTACTTTATCTTAACATTTTTCTTTATTGATGTAAATAAAAAATGAATTTTTAATTAACTTTTGGGTTTTAATTTACCAACCTTTCTTTCAGCAAAAATCCATATTATAACTGGAATAATAACTTGAAATGGGAAAGCATAATAAGGATAAAAATTAACAAAACTAAACATTTCTAAGGTATTATTATAAATAATAGCTGATAATGAAACCATTAATAATCCAATTGGAATAACTAATCTTTTGTAATTTTTAAATTCAAATAAACAGGTGACCCCTTTTATAGCTGCAAATAAAGAAAGACTTATTTTAGATATTCCTAACAATAAAAAATTGATTAATGCAAAACCCTCAAACCTAGTTAAAAATCTACCTATTCCTATAATTCTAAGGGCAACATAAGAAGGAAACAGAGAAATATGAAACATTTCAGGACCCAACAAAGTTATATTTCTAAAAATTATTAATAATTGCATACAAACGGAAATTAAAAACCCATATAAAAACACTTTTGATACTTTTTCATTTGGTCTTAAGGAATCAAAGAAAGATAAAAAAACAACAGTTTCAGCATATGGAAAAGAATAATAAATAAATGAATCTTTCATTATCTCTCGAAAACTATGATTACAAAAAGGTAATAAATATTCAAACTTAATATTGGCTAATCCCAATGAAAAGGTTCCTAAAACAAAAAATAAAATAATAATAAAAATAACAACTGACCATCTACCAATTACCATTATTCCACTTTTAACTAAGTAAATGGAAGTAAAAATTATTGCAAGGGCAATTACAATTTGTGGTGTCTCTGGTTTCGATACTATTTGAATAAACTCTGAGAAATTTCTTAATACTATTGCTCCCAAATGAAAGCAATACCAGATAAAAAAAATCATTATTATTTTACCAATTATATTTCCAAATAATTCAATTAACACTTCATAAATATTCTTACTAGGATAAAGATTTATTATTCTTATATATATTAATAAAATAGGAATTGCAATTAATAACCCAATAATTATAGAAATCCAAGCATCTTGTTTTAAATTTGTACTTCCCCCTGAAACAATACTATTTCCTATCATAAAAACAACTAGCATCGCACACATTTTTTGACCAGATATTGTTTCTTTTTTCATTTCTTTTTCCTTTCTATATTCTTATAATTGACCTTAACAGCAATATTATTGCCCGGGTTGGTGATGGTATTTTAACTTCTAAAATAACTAATATTAAGAAAATAAAACTTAATCCTAATAAACTTAAATAAATACCATTTTTTATTTTTGATTGAATTTTTCTAAACGGAAAATAATCATAAATAATAACTAATCCATATATAATAATTGTCATTATTATTAATAACATCATTTTATTATTCTCTCCTTATCTAGTAAAAGTTGAATTCTTAATATTTACCTTACAATTAACTTCAAAATCAAGGGTTGAAAAGGTTTTATCCCAATCCTTTTTTAACTTTTTCCATAATTTAGGCTCTTGTTGATATATCTTTTCCCCAATTCCAAAAATATCACCATCTTCACTCTCTTGAACCTTTTTAATACTTTTTATTATCCTTTGTTTTAGACTCTTATTAGTTAATTTTTCTAATTCTGCTATGTCCTTTACATCAATTAAAAAATGTTTTCCTTCTATTTCCCCAACGGTTCCTTTTAAATCAATATCAATGAATATTTTTAGTTTATTATTTAAATAGGAATATCTAACTTTTGTCGTAGATGTTTGAACTTCTATTCCAATATCATAATTATTATTCCCTTTTGAACTAAGGGATAGAATTCCACCTTTTGCTTTATTAATTATAAAAAGAAAATCCTTTGTTTCTTCAGGTGATAAATATCGATTCAACTTTCCCTTTTTAAAAGTTGCCATCCCATCTAACTGAATTGTTTTAACATCATTTATTTTAATATTTTTAAAAATTGGCAAGACTAATTCTTTCCCTTCCCCTTTTAAAATATTATAAATACTATACAATTGTATATCATAAGCATATAAGGTCACTTCTTCACTTTTTTTAATTATATCTATCATTTCAAGTGAAATGATATCATTAGTAAGCCCTTGACCTTTAAACAATTCTCGAGCTGTTTTTTCCTTAGAAATAATTATCTCGGAATTTTCCCTAACTTTAATATTTCTAATAAAGTAATCAACTATACTATCAACCCCATCTTTAGTAGCAATTTCATTACTAATTATTATTATTTGCGAATTACAAAAACATAATTCATTTGCGACAATTATTTTTGCATTTTTTACTGCTTCAGCAATTGTTAATCCTTTTACCATAACAATTTCAGTCTTAATCCCTTCGTCCTTATTTGAACTCGCTAAATCAATTATTTCAAACGATAATAAATAATTATCATCTTTATCCTTATCAATTGCAACTCCCATAACAATTGTTATTTCATCTAAACCTACATAACTCCAACAACCAGTTAAACAAAATAAAATTATAAGAATTAAAATTAGTTTCTTCTTCATTGTTGTTCCTCATTTTCACTTTGCCTTACTTTATTTTTTGTTAATTCCCTAGGTCTTAAGATCATTGAAGTCCACCTTTTTCTAATAAATATATCTTTATAATTTTGAACATTAAATTTAGTTACCTCTGATACTTGTAATAATCCAAATGATTCTTGAGATAAAATATTAATTATTAAAATTGAAAAACTTAAAACAAAACCAACCAATCCTAAAAAGGTGCTTGCTAAAAGAAATATTATTCGATAAATTAAGATTGGAGCTTCCATTCTAAAAATTAGAAGTCCTGAAATACCTGTTATTCCAACAACAATAACTAACGGAGCAGCAACTAATCTCGCATCGACTGCTGCCTGTCCAACTACCAAGGCCCCTACAATACTTAAGGCATCACCAATTTTTGAAGGAATTCTAATTCCTGCTTCTTTTATTAATTCAAAAACAAATAACATAACAATTACTTCTAAGGCAGCTGGAAGTGGTGTTCCTTGCTGATCTATCGCTATATTAATAAATAAAGGGGTTGGAATCATTTCTTGATGAAAAGCAACAATTGCAACATAAAGGGCTGGAGTACAAATAGTAATAATAAAGCCTATTATTCTTATAATTCTTGATATCGAAGCATAATCAGGTTCTATATAATAATCCTCTGGATTTTGAAAGTTTTCAATAAATAAATGAGGAATTATTAATACCATTGGAGAACCGTCAACTAAAATAGCAATTCTTCCTTCTAATAATTTCCCCACTACTGACGCTGGTCTTTCAGAATTACTTATTTTTTTAAAAATGGAATACTTTTTTTCTCCAATTAATTCAGCAATATAATTACTATCTAAGATTGCATCGATATCTATTGCTTCAAGTTTTTTATAAATTTTATTTAATATCTCTTTATTAACAACATTATCTATATAACAAATTCCCACATTAGTATTTGTGGTTTGTCCAATACCCATATATTTTACTTTTAACTGATTAGTCCTAAACTTTCGTTGCAAAAGGGCAACATTAATAATTAAGGATTCAGTAAAACCCTCACGAGGTCCAATTAAAACCTTCTCACTTTCTGGTTCACTTATTGCTCGATAATCATAGCCTTTGGTATTTAAAATAAGAACCTTTTTTTCTTTGTTAAAAAACAAAATAGTATCCCCTGAAGTGATAGAAGCAACTATTTCCTTTATATTATTACTTTCTTTTAATTCATTAATTTGAATAACTTGAGTTCCTATCTCAGTTAAAGAAACATTTCTTTTATTAAAAGAAATAGTTAAAAAAGGTTTTATAATATTATCATTAATTATTTTAGAATCAATCATTCCATCAAAAAAAGCTATATAACAAAAAAACTTAGCATTAGATTGATTAACAATTTTTCGAATTTTTAAATTATCATCATCCTTAAATATTTCTTTAAGAGTTTTAATGTTTTTTTCTATTCCTTTTGATAATTTATATTCATTTAATTCATCATTTCTTTTATCCATATTATCCCTCAGTTAAATTTCATATTATTGTTATTATTATTATTTTATTAAAAATTATACCAATCACATTTTAATTTAAATATGATATTATCACGAACAATTAACTAATGAATATACTATCAATGAATAAAAGGAGGAAATTTATTTTGAAAAAATTTTTTATATTTATAATTATTACCTTTTTAATTGGTAGTCTTATCTTCTTCACTCTTTCCAAAAGGAAAACAACCTTAACAAAAATAAAAGTTGCTGAAGTTACTCATAGTATTTTTTATGCCCCTCAGTATGTAGCCCATTCTCTTGGATATTTTGAAGATGAAGGTTTAGATGTAGAACTTATCTTAATTCCTGGAGCTGATAAAGTCGCAGCGGCTGTTCTTTCAGGTGATGTTGATATTGGTTTCTGTGGAAGTGAAGCTTCTATCTATATTTATAATAAGGGAGAAAAAAATTATTTAGTAAACTTTGCTGGTTTAACCAAAAGAGATGGCAGTTTTATTGTTTCTAGAAAAAAAATAGACAATTTTACCTTACAAGATTTAATCGGAAAAGATATTATTGGAGGAAGAAAAGGTGGGATGCCTGA
>CAZGXD010000075.1:0-4796 GCA_964529625.1 uncultured Muribaculaceae bacterium | reverse complement strand
AGTTGAAGATGTTCTATTACTTCCTAAGGCGGAAAATACTCATTTAGCAGTAGCAGCTGCTTCTATTATAAGTAGGTACTATTATTTAGTTTCTCTTAAAAATTTACAAAAAAAGTATAACCTTAAAATACCAAGTGGTTCAAGTAAAAAGGCTAATATAATTGGTCGTAAATTTTACTATAAATATGGGAAAGATGAATTAAAAAAAATAACTAAGTTTCATTTTAAAAATACTTTTAATATTATTCCTTAATTATCTTAAGTTTTAACTAATAGAAAACAAATGTGTTAATTAAAAGAGGGTCATTTTTCAGAATATTAACTGAAAATGACCCTCTTATTTTTATTAAAGTTATTCAATAAAAGTCAACTCATTTAAAAATTTTTGAACCTTTTTTTCGGGGAAAATATATTCATCTACTACATTCAAAGGAAGAGTTAAAAGAGCATAATTATAAACCAAAATTATTGTTTTATAATAATATTTTTTACCCAAATTATAACTATTTGAATGATTAATATGAGCTAGCCAAGAATTAAGAGAAGATAATACTTTATCTATATCTAAACAACGATTATTAGTCTCATGTTTCCATAATTTAAGATTACTTTTTATTTTTTTAATACTTCTTTTTCTTACTAAAACAAAATTATGAAAAACCCTATAACCACAAAAATCTACTCCCATTTTAGAAGGATAAATTCTACTTTTATGATTAAGTTCTAACTTAAGCTTATTAATTATAAATTGCTCTACTTCTTTATAAACCATTCTTGCTTCTTCTTTATTTTTAACAATTATAACAAAATCATCCATATACCTTAAATAATATTTTAATTTCAATTCAAACTTTACATAATAATCAAGTTCATTTAAATACATATTAGCAAAATATTGACTAGTATAATTACCAATCGGAATACCTATTTTTGAATCCTTATCGAAAATTAATTCCATCGTTAATTGTAAAAGTTTTTTATCTTTAAAATGTCTTTTTACAATATTAAATAAAATGTTTTGATCAATATTATAAAAAAACTTTTTAATATCCATCTTAATTATATAAAACTCATCATATTTTCTTTTGTTTTTTTTAAAAAAGGTTCTTAACCGATAAGAAGCTTTATGAGTACCCTTATTATCAAGACAAGCATATGAATCATATATAAATTTTGGAACAACATAAGGAATTAAAAACTCATAAACATACCATTGATGAACAATCCTATCAACAAAAGGTAAAGCCTTAATAATCCTTTCTTTGGGTTCATAAACTCTAAATACTCTATAATTACCAATTTTATAATTACCGTTTTTTAAAACAAAAAGTAAATTCATTAAATTTATTTCTAACTTTTCTTCAAATTGTAAAATCTCAAGCCGACATCCTTTATTCTTTTTGGCTCTTTCATAAGCTAATAAAAGGTTTTCATAAGTAAGAGCCTTATCAAATACATTATTAATCTTTTTCATGCTTAATTAACGCTCTTATCCAATTAGTAAGATGATTATCAACCTTAGTAATATAATAACTCCATGCTGTATAATTTTTAGAGTTAATATAATTCATCTTCCGTGATAATCTTACTAATACTAATAAAGTATTTATATGGGCTTGAGCTTTATTCAAGTATTCTAATTTTTTTAAATGTTCATCTTTATAAACTCTTTTAGCTAACATAATACTTTCAAGTCCATGCCCTAATTGCTCTTTAATTGAATTAATAAGATATGTTTCGCTTTCTGGGAATTTTTTTACTAACCGATAAACATATAATAAAAGAAGATTATAATCTTTTATAACTTGTAATTCCTTTTTAAAATCATAATATGGAATCTTTTTATGACTCATTTAAAATTTCCTTATACTCTTTAATCTTCTCATAAGCTGCTTTCAAAGTTAAAATATCAAGATCAATTTCCTTAATATCCTTAATAATGGTATCAATGCCATTAAGAACAATTTCACACTCATATCCTAATAATTCAATAAACTTTAAATGCTTATTTAATTGATTAATAGGAAAACCACACTTCATAGATTTTTTAGAAAAATCTGTCAATTTTAAAGATAACTTTTCACTAAGAATAACTGCGTCATCACCTAAAAAAATATAAAAACTACCATTTTTAAATAAATATAATTTTTTAGGATTCTTTTGTTTTTTATTTAAATAAATACCATATAAATCTGTCACTATAAACACTCCTTATAAAAACAAAAGTAAATCCTAAGAAATTGCCAATCATTATAAATCAAGGCAATTTCAAAAGAATTACCTCGTATAATGTAATTTTCATCATTTTACTACTCACTCCATTATACTACTTAAATGTTTATCTAACATAAAGATATGTTAGAAAGGAATAATGCCCCGTGGAATACTTTAAATACGTCGGCTTTTTAGAGCCCCTTTTCGATTTAATTATTTCGCGCTAACGGAGAGCGACGGGGCGAAACGAATTGTTGTTGTTGCTGTTACCATTGTTGCCATTGAAATAGAACACGCCCGCATTGGTATTCTCGTGGTTGCCCCCGCGATTAAACCAAGGGTTACCACTATCTCCTATGACATTATCCCTAAGAAATTTTTTATAATGAAATTAATTCCATCAATATAAAACTTCTCATTTATTATTATAGCACCTTCCTTAAAATTTACAACCCATTTTACCACCATTTACCATTTTTTTAAATGAAAAGTTAAATTGAACACCTAAATTTCATACAAATTCTTAATTACTAAAATCAAATTTTGTTTTTCAATTATTATTTTAGTATAATTATCAACAAAAAATTACGTGTCCTCAGTTGGGCCTAAAGACCCAACTAGGGACACCCTTTTAAATTTAATTGAATTATTAGGAAAAATATATTTTATTTTTTAACCCTATTATACCTTCCAAAGAAAAAAGGCCTACGGCCTAAAGGTGCGTGGACCTTAATTTTTATAATTTATTTTTTTCTTTTTTCATTTTCCCTTTTTTACTTTATTCTTACTTATGAACTTTCCACGCTAACGGAGGCGTCGGGGCGTATCGACCTATGACTTCCACTGATACCAGCGGTACTGCCGAAAGAGAACACACCCGCAGCGGTATCGTCATACCTGCCCCCGCGATGAAACCAAGGGCGACCACTATAAGAACCATCCACATTTAAATGAGGAAAACTACTATATTCATTATACCATGAATTAGAACCACTTGAATCTGAACTAGTTTCATATACCGCATCACCAAACATAGTTTCATCATACTGCTTATATTCATCTATATATTTAGGTTCAATGCTATTTAAATAAGCTTGGTCAAAACCATCTACACTACTACTACTTTCTATATTTGTAACTCTTGTCCTTTCACAAGTATCATCTTCACAAGTAAGAAGATTAGCCATTGTCCTTTCCCACATTCCACCACTCATATCATAAATACCGTAAATAGTTCCAGTAGTTGATTGATCTGTATTTTCCATATATGCATCATATTCCCCACCACCAGTTCTTACATCTGAATAACTATCTGCACTGTTTATAGCAACATGAGTATCTTGCCCAAATCTTGAATTTGTTAAATAAGTAACAGCTCCCCATTCAATATTTTTCATCATATGAGTATCGATAGGCGTATAT
This sequence comes from uncultured Muribaculaceae bacterium, assembly GCA_964529625.1. Classification (GTDB taxonomy): domain Bacteria; phylum Bacillota_I; class Bacilli_A; order RF39; family UBA660; genus DUPI01. The sequence continues at coordinate 1,160 of CAZGXD010000075.1, read as the reverse complement.
TTCCAACCAAACTTACTATCATTTTCCATTGCTCTTGCACTATCGTATTGGCTTTTCATATTTTGATTAACTAATGGTTTTACACCAGGAACAATTTTTATATCATTTCCACTACCACTCGGCTCAAATTTAGCTACCCAAAAACCTGCTATAGGATTTGGATCGTCTTCTGGGTTACTAAAATTAAAGGCTGGATGAACGACATAATTAATTTGTGAATTATTGTCATCATACTCAGGTACTTTTTCTACTTTTATACTATCATCTTTTATACTTGGCTCATCACTTACTCCATCCAAAAAAACAATATTAATTTTTCCACCTGAGCTTAATTGATACCCTGATTCTATTTGATATGCAAAACGTGGTATCCAAACCCAATATGAACCATCTGCTGTTTGAGCATTAGCCCACTGCTTTCTATCATAATCAAACCAATTTTGATATTCAGACTCGTTTATATCTATAGTTTCCTCCCAAATTGTTCCATCTTCATTCCAAACAATTGGTGTCATCCCTTTTAATAATCGTGGACTATTAGCACCATCTAAACCTATATATTCTAATAATTCAATTTTAAAACCACAATCATTAATTGCTCGTTTAGTAATTCTTATATCATCACTTTCATAATCCTTTTCAATACAATATTTACCATCATGAAGAGCAACATACGTTTTTCCACTTACCCCTATTATTATCTTCCCATCTTTAGGGCTTTTTCCTGTATAATTAAGTTTTAAATTCGGAACACTTGATTTTCCAACACCATTTTCATATGTAAAAGTTATTGAACGTAAATCATTATCAAGTGCATATTCCTTTTGAGTAACACTAATTGCTCTCATTAAACCTCTAATACTATTTTCTGCTGATTTCATTTGTCAATAGTTTTAGTTACTTCAGGAATAATTAAAGCCATAATTATACCTAAGATAACAATTACCGCTAATAATTCAACTAAAGTAAATCCCTTTCTTTTTCTTTTAAAAATAAATATTTTTTTAAACATACTTCTTTTACCTTCCCTTTCTTAATTCTAATTAAATAATATCACGTAATGAGATATTTTTCAACATAAAACTAAGTTTATTTACATTTCTTTGTTACTATTCACAGCCGATATTAAAATAAAACCAAAAAATAAATATTTTAACAAT
>CAZGXD010000074.1:0-4951 GCA_964529625.1 uncultured Muribaculaceae bacterium | reverse complement strand
GTTGGTTTTGGCGGCAGAGGTGAAAAGCGCGTTTACTTTGAATTAACAAATTAAAATTATCTAAAATAAGATCGTTATAATTACTCTCTAAAACAATAATATCATTATACAAGTCTTTAGCACTTTCTAATAAGAGATTATCTAATTCAGTTTCACTTGTTTTTAAATAAATTAAGGTTTGATTTTTTAAATGATAAGCAAGCGTTGTTCTACCATGACAAAAATCATATTTATTATGACAAACTGCCATTCCAAGTCCGGCTTCTGTAATAGTTGTTGTTAAATATTTTGAAGCAACACTAGTATCATAGCCTGTTAAAATTTCAAAATTATGATTTTTCACTTGATAGTTATTAACTTCTTGAAACATACTATCAATTATATTATTAAAGTTTTCCCCATCCACATAATAATTTAATAAGATTGAAGTGGGAACTAACGTTGTCCCTAAAGAAATAAAACTTCTTTCTTTTTCTAAAGTACTAGCATAAGCGATTACATCAACCCCATCTCTTAAACTATTATTAGCAGTAAATAATCTTTTAGATAATGGAGATTGAAGTGCCGTTTCAACTCCACAATTTTTACCACTATAACTACAAATAAATAATTCTTTAAATAACTTAACACTTTCATCATAATTTAAATCTCTTGGTTCTCTTAATAAAGTAATACAATTATTTTTTTCGGTTAATACTTTACTAGCAAATTCACTAACCACACTCGATCCACCATTACCAACACAAATAACACTTTCAGAAATACTAGCTAATTGTTGTCTTATTTTTTTTAAGTTAGAAACCTTATTAGTATCAATTATCCTTTCATATAATAAATTAAAATTATAATTCATATTCTTTTTCATAATCAACCTCCAAATAAATTATACTCTAATTATATCTTAATATTAGGTAATATACGGTCTATATAGAAAAATAAAAAATAGATTATTTTAATTTAATCTTTTTAATCTAATTTTTCATATTTAACAAACCGATAAGTTATTTTTTCAGTTAATTCTTCTTTAATTATTGTTTTTAAATATTTAGTTTTATCAAAATATGGAAAATAACAATCAGCTTTAGAAAAGGTCTGTTCAAGTTCTGTTATATATAAAGTCTGACAATAAGGAAGAAATTCCTTATATATTTCCCCCCCACCAATAATAAATGCTTCTTCATTTGTTTTAGCAAGATAATTTAAAACTGCTTCTTTATTATCAAAAACCAAAATTCCATCTTTTTTATAATTATTATTTCTAGTTATAATGATATGCTTCCGATTTGGTAATCTTTTTGGTAATGATTCAAAAGTTTTTCGTCCCATAATAATAACCTTGTTTTGGGTTTTTTCTTTAAAATATTTTAAATCATTAGGTAGATTCCAAAGTAATTGATTTTTATAGCCCAGCTCATTGTTTTTTCCAATTGCAACTATTAATGATAATTTTTTCATTTTACTGAGCAATAGGAAACTTAATTGGTCCCATATGCTTATATCCTTCTATTTTAATATCCTTTAAGAGAACTGAATGATCAAATTTAAAAAAATCAGTTACTTTTGGATTAATCCATAAGGTTGGAGCCTCTAAATCCCCATGTTCATCATATCTTTTAATTTGTTCTTTAATTCCCTCAATTTGATCAACATATATATGAGCATCTTTAATACTATAATTTAGGGTTCCTACTTTTAAATTAGTAACATGAGCAATTAACGATAAGAAAACAGCATACTGAGTTAAATTAAAAGGTAGGCCTAAAGGAACATCACAACTTCTTTGATGCACCCATAAATTTAAATGCCCATCTGTAACATCCCACTCACTACTCCAAACACATGGTGGTAGCACGGCTGTTTCTAAAAATTCATCTTGCCATAAAGAAATAACTATTCTTCGATTAGTTGGATTATTTTTAAGAGTCTCAATTAAATTTTGAGTCATTTTATATTTATTAACTACATATCCATAAGCCGTTCCAATCGTATGAGCATATTCCTTTGGAAACTGTTTTTCAATTTTCTTTTTAACTACTTTGCCATCTTCAACTACATTCTGAGTTGCTTTCCATTTTCCATCTTTATCTAGTTGCCATTTATCCCAAATATGAACATTACGTTCTTGGAGCCATCTAACATCATTTGATTGAACTTGATAAATCCAAAGTAATTCAATAATAGAATGTTTAAAATAAAGTTGTTTCGTTGTTAAAACTGGAAATTCTTGACCAACATCTAATTCAAAATGATAAGCTGGTATTTTAATAGTATTAACCCCAGTTCTATTTTCTGCTTCAACCCCTTCATTTAATATTTTTTTGCATAATTTCATATATTCTTTATCCCACTTAGTCATGTTACTCCTCCTCTTTATAAATTGGATATTTAGCTGTTAAGATAAGAACTTCTTTTGCTAATTCTTGTTGAAGTTCTTGATTATCCTTATTCTTAAGACTTTTAGCTATTATTTTGGCAATTGTTTTAAAATCAGTTTCTCTTAATCCCCTAGTTGTCATAGCTGGTGTTCCTAATCTTAAACCTGAGGTCTTAAATGGACTCTCAGTTTCATTTGGAATCGTATTTTTATTAGTCGTAATATAAATCTTATCTAATATTTGCTCGGCTTCTTTACCAGTTAAATTTACACTTGATTTAACATCAACTAACATTAAATGATTATCTGTTCCCCCTGAAATTACTTTAAAACCCTCTTTTTGAAGTTCTTCTGCTAAAACCCTAGCATTCTTAATAACTGCTGTTTGATAGTCAATAAACGATGGTTGGAGGGCTTCATAAAATGACTGAGCTTTAGCAGCAATGACATGCATTAAAGGTCCACCTTGAATTCCTGGAAATACCATTTTATCAATCTTCTCAGCTATTTCTTTATTATTAGTTAAAATTAACCCCCCTCTTGGACCCCGTAAGGTTTTATGAGTCGTACTAGTAACCACATCAGCATAAGGAAAAGGTGAAGAATGTAAATTAGTTGCCACTAAACCAGCAATATGAGCCATATCAACCATTAAATAGGCTCCTACTTCATCAGCTATCTTTTTAAACCAATAAAAATCTATTTCCCTTGAATAAGCACTTGCTCCAGCTATAATTAATTTTGGTTTAGTCTTAAGGGCTAATTCTCTAATTTTTTCATAATCAAGTTTTTCAGTTTTCAAATCAACATTATAACTTACTACCTTATAATCTATTCCACTAAAATTCATGGGATGACCATGAGTAAGGTGCCCCCCATTACTTAAATCCATTCCCATAATCGTATCCCCTATTTTTAATAAGGATTTTAAAACAGCCATATTGGCTGAACTTCCACTATGGGGCTGAACATTAGCATATTTACAATTAAATAATTGACAGGCATATTTTATGGCTAAATTTTCAATCACATCAATGTTTTCACAACCACCATAATACTTTTTTCCTGGATATCCTTCAGCATATTTATTAGTTAAAATACTTCCTTGTAAAGCTAATATTTCTTTAGAAACATAATTTTCACTTGCTATTAATTCAATATTTTTTTCTTGTCTTTTTATTTCATTCTTTAAAGCTTCTTTTAATTCTTGATCCATCATCATAATTCCTTCCTTAATAGTTTCTAATTTTATGTATTCAACCCTTTCTTTATTTATCCCCCCTAACAACAAAATAATATTATAACTTAGATACCATAATTATAACACTTATAAAATAAAATTCCATTAATTATGACCTTTTTCAATAATAATTTTAACGCCACTACTAGTTCCAATTCTTGTTGCCCCCGCTTTAATCATTTCCTCAAATCTAATTAAATCCCTAATTCCTCCAGAAGCCTTTACCTTTACAGTTTCTCCAACTATCCTTTTCATTAACTTTACATCTTCTATTTCCGCTCCACCAGTTCCAAACCCAGTTGAAGTTTTAACAAAATCAGGTTTTATTTGTTTTATTATTTCCAATACCTTTATTTTTTCAAATTCAGTTAAATAACAAGTTTCAATAATAACTTTAGAAATTATTTGTTTTTCACGACATAAATTAACAATCCTTTTCATTTCTTCCTCAATATAAGCAAAATTTTGATTCTTTACTTCACTAATATTTAAAACATAATCAATTTCATCAACCCCCTTTTCAAGGGCATCTAATATTTCAAAAACTTTTACCTCAACTGTATTTTGGCCCAACGGGAAGCCAATGACTGTTCCTATTTTAATTTCTGTCCCTTTTAATAATTGTTTGCATCTTTGAATATAATTGGGATTAACCATTACTGATTTAAAATTATATGTTATTGCTTCTTCACACAATTTTTCAATTTCCTCATTAGTTACATTTGCTTTTAATAAAGTATGATCAATATATTTTTCTATCATCTTCTCCACCTTTTCCTTTTAATCCATTTATATAATCAATAAACATTTTGCATTCCATTTGTCTAGAAGCAAAACTATTATCCTTATTATTAATAACCTTATCTAAATAAGATTTATTAACTAATTTAAAAGCCTTTACTTCTGATTTTTCTACCTTAATTTGACTTAAATCATAATTAGCTGGTAATCGTAACAGATAAGTATCAAAAAACATATTTTTACCATTTTGCCCGGTTCTTCGTAAACTATATAAATACTCAATTAAATTACTATCAATTTTTATATTTAATTCTTCATATAATTCTTTAATTACTGTTTCTAAACTACTATCATCTTCTGAAATATGCCCAGCAACTGAAAGATCCCACTTATTAGGAAAAACCTTTTTTAGTTCACTTCTTTGCTGAATTAAAATTTTATCACCAATCATTATCCATAAATGAATTGCTTTATGATATAAGTTTTTTATTTTAGCTTCTTTCTTATCCATTTTTTTATTTAAATATATTCCATTTTCATCATATATTCTAACTTTTTCTTCTTTCATATTCTACTCCTAAATTCATTTTCAAAAT
>CAZGXD010000073.1:0-5069 GCA_964529625.1 uncultured Muribaculaceae bacterium | reverse complement strand
GATAATTTAACTGAATTAAAAACAAAATTAAATAATGAAAAGAATGTTCATAAACAAAAATTATTACAAGAAGATGTTCATTATATGGAAATGATTAATAATACAAACAACATTAAAAACAGAAATTTTTATATTTTTGTAACTGATAACAACGAGAAAATATTAAAAGAAAAATTAAGTGATTTAGTTATTAAATTTGATTCTATAAATTTAATAAGTGGAATTATAAAATCTGATGAATTTAGAAAAATAATATATAGTAATATAAATCCAGGAAAATCACTAGATTTATATTATAATCAAAATCAAATAATAAATAAAACTTTTAAGGACAAGATATGTCCTTTTTCTTTGAAATTTAATGAAAGGGATATATTAATAAATGATATTTATTCATCTGTTGTTACAGTGACTACTTATCCATCTTTTGTTAATATTGCATGGCTTAGTAGTTTATCGAATATAGAAAACACAAGGATGAGTGTTATAATTACTCCAATTGATTCACATGAGGTATCAAAAACACTCAAAAAAAGTATTAGTGAAGTTAAAACAAAACTAATAAATGTAACTGACCACAATGATCAAATATTACTACAAAACCAAATGGCAGATTATGAAGAATTAGTAAATAAAATAGATCGCTCGAATGAGAAAATTGTTAAAATAGGTATTAATTTTTTAGTTTATGCAAATAGTATTGAGGAACTTACGAAATTAAAAGAAGAAGTGAAAAACAATTTAATATCAGTTAATTTAAATGGTGTTGATTTAATGTTTGAACAAGAAAAAGGATTAAAAGCTTGTTTACCTTTGGTTGATGATTCATTAATTAAAGACTTTGGACTACCTATACCTATAACGACTTTAGCGGCTTCATTTCCCTTTGTTTATGAAACTCTTCAAGATGATAAAGATTCTATAGTTTTAGGTGAAGACTTAGGTGGAAGTGTAGTAGCGTTCGATTTATGGAAACGAACAAACAAAAGGAATAATTCAAATATGACTGTAATAGGTAAGAGTGGGAGTGGTAAGTCTACTGCACTTAAAAAAATAATAAGAGGGAATTGGGCAAGGGGAGCCAAAGTAATAGTAATTGATCCTGAAAGAGAGTATAAAGATTTATGTTTGAAAGTAGGTGGGGATTGGATAGATTGTGGTTCTGGGCAATCAGGGATTATTAATCCACTAGAAGCTAGAATAGGTGCTGATGATACTGATAACTATATTGATATCGCTAAACACTTTCAGATTTTCAGAACATTTATTAAATATTATTTCAGAGATTTATCAGAATACGAAGGCACCATTTTAGAGGGAATTTTAAAGAAAGCATATAATAAAAAAGGCATAAATTTTGATACTGATATATCTAAATTGTCACCTACTGATTATCCGATTATGACTGATTTATACAATGAACTTAATAACGAATATCAATGTACAATTAAAAACTATAGTAGGGAATACAAAAATTCTTTAGAAAAATTATTATCAATAACTAAGAGAATGACAGATGGTGCCGATTCAATTTTATGGAATGGAATATCAACAATAGATGCGAAAAGTGATTTTGTAGTTCTTGATATACATACACTTGTAGATAGTGATGAAACTGTGCTTAGAACGCAGTTTTTTAATATATTATCATGGGCTTGGAATTTAGTTAGCAAATCAAAACAACCTATAATTTTAGTTGTAGATGAAGCTCATCTATTGATTGATCCCAGTAACAAAGATGGTATAGATTTTTTAAAAAGAACTTCAAAAAGAATAAGAAAATATAATGGAAGCTTAATAGTGTCTACACAAAATATGATAGATTTTACCGCAGATGAAATAAAAAGATTTGGACAAGTTATAGTTGATAATAGTGCTTATATTGGTATTATGGCTCAAGGTGTAAAAGAACTAGAAGCATTAGAAAAAATGATGAACTTAAGTAATTCTGAAACTAATTTTTTAAGAACTGCTTCTAGGGGAGAAATATTATTTGTTATAAGTCAAGACACAAGAATTCCAATATCAATTGTATTAAGAGAAGAAGAAAAAGAACTTTTTGGTAGTGCTGGTGGGAGGTAATGGAATCATTTATAAAATATAAATTTTTTGCGCTATTTACTGTTCCAATATTAACTATCTTTTTGATAATTTTTTTAGTAATTACTATATCAGGATCGATTATATCTAAGCCCGAAATTTTTATTGCTAATTATTTTGCAATTCCATTTGATGAGGATATTAATTATACTATTACATCAAAATACGGTAAGAGAATAGACCCGATAACAGGTTTAGAATCGTTTCATCTTGGAATAGACATAGGGCTAGCAGAGGGGACAGAAATATTGTCTTCTTATGATGGTATCGTATATAAAAAAGGTTATAGTGAAGATGGTTTAGGTGAATACATTAAAATAAAACATATAATAGAAACTGAACAATATTTAACCGTATATGGTCATTTAAAAAGGAACAGTATAATTGTGAAAGAAGGCGATACAGTTAATAAAAATGATATAGTAGCTCTTTCAGGAAACACAGGAAAAAGTACTGGCCCTCATTTACATTTTGAAGTACATTTATTAAATAAAGATGGAACGTTAAATCAAAAGTTAGATCCTATTAATATATTTGAAAGTAACTAATCTACCAAAATTAATCTAACGAAGACTACTTTAAGTTATCAAAAACGTACTCAAAACCCAGTGCAAATAACGAAAACATAAGGAAAAAATGCACTACATAATAGGTGCATTTTTTAATTTGCCTTGCAATAGTACTTTTTCTAAACCCTTATATTATAAGGGTAAACTAACCACTGGTTAGTTGTGTGAGTGCAAGTCTTATCCTGTTGTAACTCGTTTAAGTAAATATGTAAAAATTGGACAAGGAGGTGATCAAATGAGTAGTAATAATTACAAATATTTAAGACTAAAATTAGAAAAAAAGACCTACGAAGCAGTGGCAAAAATAATCAACAAACAAAATATAACTATACAAGAAATATTAGAAGAAATGATTAATAACTTCATCTTAGAAAATATTCATTTATTAGTAGGAGGTGATTAAAATTAGTTCTAAAAATTTAACTATAAGAATAGATGATAAAAAAAGAAAATGGATTAAATCTATGGCAGAAAAACATGAGTTAAGTATGTCAAAGTATTTAACAATACTAATAGACAGAAATATGGGAGTTCAAAATGTTATTGATGGAGAAAATGCCCTAAGAGAATTAATAAGTGATTCAGTTAGTGAAGCAATAGTTGTTCCAATAAATAAAATACATACCAGATTAAACGCAATAGACTTGATAACAGAAACCATTTTATTACAAAATGATATGACTTTAAAATATTTTGGCATACCTCAAAAAAGAGAAGAGTTAAAGTCACATCTAGTAGAGCATCCAATAACCGAAGTAGCAAGAGAAGAGGTAATTAAAAAACTAAGACAACGAAGGTTAGAAAAGAGATTACTTGATGAGTAATATAATAGTAAGATTAAGATATCAAGATTGTAAAAATGTACAAAATGGTGTTTCTAATTGGGCAAAATACGCATCTAAAAAAGAAGGTGCTGATGGTCATAGTATTAATGATGATTCCACTTATTATGATCTTATATCTAAACAATTTAATATAGAAACACATACTTATGATAACGATGTTAGTTATTTATGGAATAAAAATGGTGATGCCAAATTAGAAGATTTTATATCTAAAATAAATACTGAAAAAGGCTTTGTTTGGGATATGGTAATTTCTTTTAAAGAAAATTTTTGTTTTGAAAATGGATTATTAAATAAAAAAAACTTCTTTGAATTAACAAAACAAATAATTCCCAAGTTTATTAATGATTCTAGTATGTCAACAACTAATACAAACTGGTTAAGTGCCCTTCATTTAAATACGAAAAATCCTCACTTGCATATCTGTTTGTATGAATCAGATTCTAAAATTAAAAAAGGAGTTCTTGATAAGCAAGCTTTAAAGAAAATGAAAAGTAATATCGCTTCTTTTTTAATAGATTATAAAAACTTTTATAAAAAAAGAGATAATTATTTTTTAGGTTTAACTTCTGATATTAGAGATAAAAATTATTTAAGTGTAGTAAAGGAAACTTTTTTCACATCATCAGAAAGAAGAACGTTAAATAATAAGTTATTTGCATTATATGAAAAGTTACCAGATAAAGGGAGACTTCAATATAATTCAAAAAGTTTGAAGAATTTAAAATCAGAATTAAAAGAAATAATTAAATATATATTAACTCATAGTTCAATTAAATATGATTATGAACAGTATTATAATTTACTTTTAAATCATCAAAAAGAATTAAAAAAAGTATATGGTGATACTAAAGATAATAATTATATCGATAATCAATTAGAAAGATTATATTCAAAAATTGGAAACGATATATTAACAGAATTTAAAATTTATAAGGATAAACCTTTTATGGAAAATCAAAGAGAATTTTTAATGACCAAAATAATGGATATCAAATTTAAAAGTTATTCAAAAACAGAAAAATCTATAATTGATGCTGGTAGAGGTTTATATAGGTTAGGATTATTAGTTGGATTAGATGATTATAATATGATAATTCTATTTGATAATTGGATTAGTAGGAGCGGTTATAACAAAAATTCAAATTTTTTTATTGAGAAGTATAAAGATGAAGATCATTTCACATTAACAAAAGATGATTTTTATTTGATAATTAAAAAACTTGGTTATAATAATGAACGATATTTTAAAGCTAAAAGTAAGCATTTTTATCAAATGGTAAAATATAAAATGATTTACAATCAAGCAAAAAAATATTTATCTTATGCACTTAAAGAGGAAAGGGAGGAAAATATTGATAAAGAAAACTACTACAACATATAAAAAAAGAGCTAACGCCGGTCAGCAATTAACTCTTCACTACGTACTAAAACTTCTAGTACAATTATATAATAACAAACTAAAATACATTTTTCAATATTTATATATAAAATGTCCTACAAAGATGAAATAACTATTTATGATTTTTTATATAAACCACTTGATGAGTTTGTT
>CAZGXD010000072.1:0-5111 GCA_964529625.1 uncultured Muribaculaceae bacterium | reverse complement strand
CGCTATCTTTTATTTCGGTTATTAAAACTTTAATTGGTTGATTTAATTGTTCTATTTCTCCTTTAACTTTAACTACTAAATAATTATCAGCATGCCCTTCTAAATAACCATTTTTATAAACTTCAGGAAGAATAGTTACTATTTCATTTAAATAATTACTCATTGTTTTTAGTTCTATTTTTTTTGATAATTCTAATAATTTATGAACTCGGTTCTTTTTGACCTTAGAATCAATTTGATTTTTCATTTTTGAAGCAACAGTGCCATCTCTTTTAGAATATGGAAACACATGGAGTTTAAAAAAATCAAGATCTTTAATCGTTGTTATTGTTTCTTCAAATAAGGTTTCTGTTTCATTAGGAAAACCAACAATTATATCAGTAGTAATTAATATTTTAGGTCTTACTATTCGAAGTTTCTTTAATGTCTCTTTATAAAAATCAAGATCATATTTCCGATTCATTAATTTTAAGATTTCGTTTGAGCCTGATTGTAAAGGAATATGCATATGGTCTACTAGTTTCGGATTATTTTTTAAAACCTTTAAAAATTCAGCAGTTATTTCTGTAACTTCAATTGATGAAATCCTAATTCTTAATAATTTATCAATTTTAACTATTTCTTTCAATAATTTTGAAAAAGAATAATCCTTTAAATCCACCCCGTAACTACCGGTATTAATTCCAGTTAAAACTATTTCCCGATGACCATTTTTTACTAATTGCTTTATTTCAGCAATTACTAATTCTGGCTTTTTACTTCGAATATATCCCCTAGCATAAGGAATAATACAATATGAACAATAGTTATTACAACCATCTTGAATTTTAACAAAGGCTCTAGTTTTATCAAAATTATTTAAACTCATTTCTTCAAAAGAAACTTTTGAAACATCTTCTATTTTTACGATTCTTTTTTTGTTTTTTTGAAATTCAGAAAGATAATCAACAATTTTAGATTTATGAAAAGTTCCCAACAGAATATCTACATCATCCATTTGTAAGATTGATGCTTGATTAACTTGCCCTAAACAACCAACTACGACAATAATTGCTTCTGGATTTCTTTTTATTGCTTGTCTAATCATTTTTTTAGATTTTTGATCAGCTTTATTAGTAACCGTACAAGTATTAATAATATAGATATCAGCTATTTCATTAAAGTTAACTAATTTATAATTACTTTTTTCTAATGCTTCGATCATTATTTGTGATTCATAAGCATTAACTTTACAACCTAGAGTCATAATCGCAAATTTCATATTTTACCTCCAAAAAAAATAAACCAAAGGTTTATTCTAACTTCCTACGAAAATCTTTTAATTCTTTTAAAAACCTTTCATTTTTTAGCCTTTCTTCATTTAATCTATTATTATCTTCTTGTTTTTCTAAAGTAACTTTAGGTGTTAATTCTTTTGGTTTAATTGAGGATAATATTTCTTTATCTGAAACTGGTTCAACCCCTATTTCTAGCCTTTCTTCGTTATCATCTAATTTAGCTCGCCTTATTTTAGGAATAGTTGGATATTCTATTTTATTATCAACTCTTCCATAGATTGGAGAAATAAATTCTGAAGTTTTAAATTTTGATTCAGTATCATCACCATAATAAGGTTTATTTGATTCAGTTGATTCTTCTTTTTCATTAGCTTTTACTAATTCCTGATAACTAATAATTGATTGTTTTTCTTGTTCATCTTCAAAATCTTCTACCTTATCTTTGATTGGTTCTTCTAAATTATCACGCATTTGATTTAAAACAGCATCTATTTCGATTTGTTCTTGCGAACTACTTTCAGGTTTTTCAGTCGCAATAGAAATTGGTAGTTCTTCTTTCTTTCCAATTAATTTATTTAATTCTATTTCTGCTGTTGTTTTAGTTTTAAGTTTTAAGCAAGTTAAAATTATTATTAAAATTAAGATAACAATTATTAATAAAAATGCTTTTTCATTATTATTCATCTCTAAAAAATAGTTAAAATTCATTATATCACTCCATATATTCATAATTAATAATTCCTAAAACAACGATTGGTACTGTTTCTACCCTTAAAATTCTATTTCCTAAAGAAAAGGGTTGAAATCCATAATCTATTAATAATTCTTCTTCAGTTTTAGTTAAGCCCCCTTCAGGACCAATTACTATGCTTATTTTATCATATTTATTTTTGTTTTTCAAACCCATTTTAAAACTTGGAATATTCTTAGTAGTACTACAAATTATCTTTAATCCATCCCATGATTTTAAATCATTTAGGGCAATTAAATTAGAAATAATCGGAACGGTTATTCTTTTCGATTGTTCACTTGCTTCCTGACAAATTTTTTCCCAACGCGTCTTTTTTTTCATAAAACCAAGGTTATCAAGTTTTATAATACTACGAGTCATAAGCACTGGAATGATTTGAGTTACTCCTAATTCAGTTGCTTTTTCTAAAATTAATTTCATTTTTGCTTCTTTGAGTAATGGAATAATTAGGGTTATAGCTGGTAAATTATCTTTTTCAAATTCCATTTCAGTTATTATTTCAACTCGATTTAATTTAAAATCAGCAATTAAGCATAAATACAGTTTTTTATTATAAACAACTTCAATCTGATCATTTTTTTTCATTCTCATAACTGTTTTAATATGATAAAAATCATCATCATTAAGAAATATGTTTTTCCCTTGTTTTTTTATTCCAAAATATCGCGACATAATATCACCTTTTTCATCCTAAACCAATTATAACACAGCCTCTTTTTTAATAACACAATCAATTAAAAAGTATGATTAAATCATACTTTTTGCTCATTAATCCAATTGATTAACATTTCTTTGGGAATGAAACCATTTTTGGTAGCAATAGTTTGCTTTTCTTTTATAATCATTAAAGTTGGAACACTCATAATTCCGTATTCTTTAACTAAATTCATATTTTCATCAATATTAATTCTAATTATCTTTAAATCTTGACATTCATTAGCACATTCTTCAAGAACGGTTTCTAACATTCGACAAGGTCCACACCAAGGAGCAAAAAAGACTATTAAGGCTAAGTCCTTATCTATTAATTCCTTAAAATTTTCTTCATTTCCAGTAATTATCATTTATTTCCCCCCTAACGATATCTTTGTAATACTATTTCTATATTATCAACTTGTAATTTATTCTTTGCAATTAATTTATCAATTGTTTTAAGATTAACAAGTCTTTTATCAAGTAATAAATCAATGGCTTCTAAATTAAATTGATTAATATCACTGTCAGCAAATTTTTCTTTTAATTCATTAAGTCTGTCTATTACATCTTTTGTTTTTTCACATTGGTCTGTTAAAATAGGAGTCTTATTTAAAATCTTATTCTTAAATTTAGATTCAGCTATGTAAGGATTTAGAAAAAAGGGAGTACTTAAAATTAATAAGGCTATAAAAATAATAATATAGTGTTCTATAACTCCAATAATTGCTCCTAATATTTTAAAAGGAATTCCTAAAACAATAGTCATATTTAATATCTTTTCAAATAATTTTGTTGCTAACATTACAATTCTAAAAGCAATCATAAGAATACTAAACAGAATAATAAAAGCTAAAAACTCATATAGTACAATATTTAAAACTACGGCTCCTTTTAAAACTCCTTTAAATTTAAAGAAAGGCAAAGTTTTAAATAAAAAATCAGAAACAGGCAATCTTGCTTTAAATGCTAATATAGCAACTAAAATAAAACCTAAAAAATTAACTAATTGTTTAACAAATCCTCGCTTCAATCCTAATACTGCTCCAAATAGTAAAAAAATTATAATTCCAATATCCGTTATTACCATATCCTTACCTCCAATATAATTATATTATATAATTTTTAAAAAAGAAAGTATTTTCACTTTTTTTATGGTAAAATACAGATGGAGGAAGTAAAATGACGATTACTTTAAAAATTAGTGATAATACTAAACAAGAAATGATTGAATATTTTAAAGATAAAAAGCGGATTAAAACCCCACCATATGCAGTTTTTCAAGCTGATGAAGCTGATACAGTGGTTACACTTTATGAATCTGGAAAAGTTGTTTTTCAAGGGAGAAGTGCTGATATTGATGCCAATATGTGGAAGCAAAGAGAAAGAAAACTAAACCCAGAAAAAGAAATAACTACTACTACTAATCTCAAAGAGAAAAAAGTAACTTCTAAAGGTAATTATTTTTATTCAAATTGCATTGGTTCTGATGAAGTAGGAGTAGGAGATTATTTTGGACCAATTGTTGTTACTGCAACTTATGTTAAAAAAGAAGATATCCCTTTTTTAAAAGAATTAGGGGTTACTGATTCTAAAAAATTAACCGATGATAAAATATTAGAAATTGTTCCTCAATTTATAAATAAAATTAATTATGAAACAATTTTATTATCAAATGAAGATTATAATAAATATCATAGTCAAACTTGTAATTTAAATAAAATAAAAGCGATTCTTCATAATCGAGTTTTACTAACTATAACTAAAAAAGTAACCACCTATGATTATGTTATTGTTGATCAATTTGTAGAGCCAATTAATTATTATAATTATTTAAAAGATAGTCCTTTTGTTTTTAAAAAAATTACCTTTTTAACTAATGCTGAAACAGTTAATTTAAGTGTTGCTTGTGCTTCTTTAATTAGTCGCTACTTCTTTATTAAAAGAATGGATGAATTAAGTGCCGAATTACAAGTTATTTTGCCTTATGGGGCTAACAGACAAGTTGATGAAGTTGGACTTGAAATTGTGAAAAAACACGGCTTTAAAAAATTAAAAATGTGTGCTAAATTAAATTTTAAAAATACTGAAAAAATAAACTCTATGCTAAAATCATAGAGTTTTCTTTAATTCCTTTTTTAATTGGGTTTGATTTTTTCTATTTAAACGATAATCATTTTTTATTGTATTATAATCAAGAGTAGGAGTAAAATTAATTCCATTTTTATATAATTTATATTTTTTTCTACGTTCATCAACATAAAAATTACTATTATCAATTCCTTTATCTAAATTATTAACTAAATTAATTAGTTTTTCATCAAATTCATCTATTTCATTAAATTCTTCTAAACTACATTCACGATTAAAAGTCTTATTATTAATCATTC
>CAZGXD010000071.1:0-5111 GCA_964529625.1 uncultured Muribaculaceae bacterium | reverse complement strand
TTCCTATTAAAAATGGGAGTTTTTTTGTTTAAATCTATTGCCAATTTAGAAATATTAATATATAATTTAAATAGACTTTTAAGTCTTTATATTTTTATAAAAACGTTAGCCTAGGCTAACAATAAGGAGGGAAAGAATTGACAACAATTTTAGAGATAGATAATTTATATGTTAAGGTTGATAAAACGAGTATTTTAAGGGGAGTAAATTTAAAAGTTAAAACTGGAGAAATTCATATTATTATGGGAACTAATGGGGCAGGGAAATCAACTTTAGCAGCAACAATTATGGGGTACCCAAAATATAAAATATATAAAGGAGAAATAAAATTTCTAAATCAAGATTTACTTAAAATGAAAATTGATGAACGGGCTCGAGCTGGTATCTTTTTAGGGCACCAATCACCTTGTGAAATAGATGGTGTTTCTAATTTTCAATTTTTAAAAAATGCAGTTAATCTTAAAAGAAATAAAAATGATCAGTTATCATCATCTGAATTTAATAAGATTTATGAAGAAAAGGTAAATCTTCTGCAAATAATGAATAATAATCTTAATAATTCTGTTAATGTTAGCTATAGTGGTGGTGAAAAAAAGAAAAATGAAATCTTACAAATGCTATTATTAGAACCTAAATTAGTTATTTTAGATGAGATAGATTCTGGATTGGATATGGATGCGATAAAATTAGTCGGACAAAATATTATTGATTATTTTAATAATCATAAAACTCAAACCTCTCTTTTAATTATTACTCATTATCCAAGAATTCTTGAATATATTAAACCAGATTATGTTCATATTCTTCATAATGGGAAAATTATTAAAACTGGAAATGATGATTTAATCTATAAATTAGAGGAAAATGGATATGATTGGATTATAAAGAGTAGTGAAAATAATGAAGACTAAAGAAAGAATTAAATTAAAAAATAAAAAACCAGTTATTATAACGTTTGATCAAAAGAAAAATGAATTAAGAATTTTAAAAAGTGGTAAATATTATTTTCTTTATGACAATAAGAAAGAAAATCTAAAAGTAACTATTGATATTTTAAAGAATCTTGATGTTATTATATACGAATATTATAAAATTGGTCGAAAAAATGATGTCTTATTAGAAGTTAATTATAACATTTCAAATAATAATAATATTAATTATAATAGTTTTAATAATAATGAATTATTAAAAATAACTAAAAAAATTAATTTTAATGTAGCTGCTAATAGTACTCTTAAAGCTTATAATTTAGAACTAGGAAATAACTCAACAATTGAATATAATATAAATTTAAAAGAGGAACAGAGCTCAGTTAATTTTAATTTAATGGTCTATGCTGATAAAAATAATTTAAAAAATTATAAGGTAAATATTAATCATTTAAATCCATTTACTTATTCAATTATAAATAATCGGGCAGTTTTAAATCATCATGCTAATTGCTTTTTTGATGTTCAGACATACATAAAAAAAGGAGCTTATAAATCAGAAGCCAATCAAGATAGTAAAATCTTAACCCTAAGTGATACTTGTGGTGCTGAAATAAATCCTAAACTATTAATTGATGAGCATGATGTAATTGGTAGTCATTCTGCATCTTGTGGAAAGATTAATAGTGAAATTATCGATTATATGCAAAGTAGAGGAATTGATAAAACTCTTGCTAGTCAGTTAATTGGAGTCGGTAATTTATTGAAAAATGTTGATAAAAGGATAATTAAAAAGACCCAAAAGAAAATAGAAAAAAGAATGAATTACAAAGGTTTTGAAAGTGGTCGGTGATAAAAATGGATAATGAATGTAACTATAAATGTAATAATGAAGAAATTAATATTTTAAAACTTAAGAATGGTTTAACTAAGGATGTTGTTGTTAAAATATCTAAATTAAAACAAGAGCCTAAGTGGTTGCTTGAATATCGTTTAGAAGGTTATCGTAATTTTCTTAAAAGTTCTAATCCTGATTGGGGAATAGATTTAAATACAATTGATTTAAATGATCTTTGTTATTATTTAAAAATGAGTCCTAGGGTTGAACAGAATTGGAATAAGGTTCCAAAGTTTATAAAAACAACTTTTGATGAAATTGGACTTTTAGAAGCTGAGACTAAATATTTAGGGGGAATAGCAACTCAATATGAATCAGAAATAATTTATTGTAATATGCAAAAAGAATTAAGTGAAAAAGGGGTAATTTTTTTAGATATTGATCGAGCTATTAAGTTATATCCTGATTTAATTAAAGAATACTTTTCGAAATTGGTATCAAATAAGGATAATAAATATGCTGCCCTAAACAGTGCTGTTTTTTCCGGAGGTTCATTTATTTATATTCCTAAAGGGGTTAAATTAGAAAAACCACTACAGTCTTATTTTAGAATCAATTCTGATAAAATGGGTCAATTTGAAAGAACAATAATTGTTGTTGATGAAGGGGCAGAATTAACATATATTGAGGGCTGTACAGCTGCCCCTTATTTTAACAATTCCCTTCATGCTGCTGTCGTTGAAATATATGTTAAAAGGGGTGGAAGATGCCGCTATATAGCTATTCAGAACTGGGCAACTAATGTTTATAATTTAGTAACAAAAAGAGCCCTTTGTGAAGAAAAGGCAGTTATGGAATGGATTGATGGTAATATTGGTTCAAAAGTGAATATGCAATATCCTACTATTATTTTAAAAGGAAAGGATTCAGTTGGAACGGCTATTTCTATTGCTATTTCATCAACTAATCAAATTCAAGATACTGGAGCAAAGATGATTCATTTAGGATCTAATACAGCTTCTAATATTCTTTCAAAATCAATTTCTAAAGATGGAGGGAAATCAATTTATAGAGGGAGTATAATTCACGAGCAGGGAGCTTTTAATGCTAGAACTAAAGTTCAATGTGATACCTTAATTTTAGATGATAAATCTACTTCTGATACAATTCCTCATAATACGATAAAAACTGGTAGTTCGACCTTAGAACATGAAGCTAAGGTTTCTAAAATATCTGAAGAACTACTTTATTATATAATGAGTAGGGGATTTACTGAAGAACAAGCTAATGAAATGATTATTATGGGTTTTATTGAACCTTTTACAAAAGAATTACCAATGGAATATGCTCTTGAATTAAATCAATTATTAAAAATGGAAATGGAAGGAGCAATTGGCTAATGAATATTTTAACGGCTTCAGAAGCTGATTATTTAAAAGCAATTTATTTAGTTTCCTTAAAAGGGGAAATAAGGGTTACCAAAATTGCCCATCATTTAAATTATAGTAAACCTAGTGTTATAAGGGCTTTAAAAAATTTAAAGGAATTAAAATTAATAATTTATGAACCTAATTTAATTGAAATGACGCTAGAAGGTAAAAGGCGAGCTAAAGATATAATTAGAAGGGATAATATTTTAAAAAAGTTTATGATTGATATTTTAGAGATTGAGGAAGAACTAGCAATAATTGATTCAGAAAAAATAAAGCATGCTGTTTCTTGCTATACGATTACTAAATTAGAAGAATATGTAAGAGAAATATTAAATATTAAAACTGAAATAACAGAAATAACAGAAACAAATGATTGTTTATATGATTGTAATAATGATGTTTGTGCTATTTGTGGGCGTTTTATTGAAAAATAAAATAAGGTAAGATGAAGTTCTATTCCTTATTTATAATAAGTTTTGGTTAGATTTAAATTAATATATTTTATAGAATGGATAGCAAGGCTATTCATTTTTTGTTGATAACTCTTCAAAATAGGGGTTATGTGGTAACAATTTTTTAATTACAATATAACTATTATAGTCATTTAATAGGATTCTATCTTTAACTTTAATATTTATTATTATCAATTTGATCTTTTAAATTATTAATAGAATCATTTAGGTCAGCTTTATCCTTTTTAAAATTAATTAAATTATTACCATTATAAAGTAATAAACCAAGATTTATTCCTAATAATGCCAAATTAAATTTAGCAAAGACACTACTATGAAAATCAATTTTACTTTTTAAGATTAAATTCCCAGTAATAAAGCATGTTATTGTAGAAAATCCCATTACAATGGCAGTCCAAGTTTCCATTTTTTTAATGTCATTAATTTCATCCTTGTATTTATCCATTTTGGTTACTAAATCTTTTTTGGTTTCTTCATTCATTGTTAACTCTCCTTGTTCCAAATATTGTATCATATCACTAATATGAAGTCTATCTTTTTAATAATAAGTTAAGCCCTGTCGCTCATTTAATTAAGTCTAGCAATGAATCTTTTGTTTATTCATGATATAATAAAGTAGAGAATTTAAATAATAGTTTAAGTGAGAATAAAGTTGTTAATTTTAAATTTTTTTGGGATTTTTCCTTAGTTTAATAAACTTTTTAATTAAAAAATGCTATAATAATTATAGAAGGTGAAATAAATGTATAAAAATAACAAGGTTTTTATTTTGGGAATAGCAAGAAGTGGCTATGCGGCTGCTAAAGTTCTTTTAAAAAGAAATAATAAAGTAATAATTACTGATGCTAGAGAACAAAAAGAAGAACATGTAAATGAGTTAAAGGAATTAGGGGCAACAGTTATAATAACAGAAGATCCTGAAAAATTTTTAGATGATTCTTTTGATTGGGTTATTAAAAACCCAGGAATTACTTATGAACATAAATGTATTTTAAAAGCAAATAAATTAAAAATTCCAGTTATTAATGAAATGGAAGTAGCTTATAACTTATTACCTAAAGATGTAAAAATTATTGGAATAACTGGTTCTAATGGAAAAACAACTACCACCACCTTAACTTATGAATTAATAAAAGAAACTGGAAAAAGGGTTCATTTAGGTGGGAATATAGGTTTTCCTTTTTGTAATATCCTTGATGAAATAGAAACAGGGGATATTGTCGTGCTTGAAATATCAGCCCAGCAGTTGTATGATTTTAAAAATTTTAAACCTAATATTGGGATTATTACTAATTTATCAGAAACTCATCTAGATTTTTTTAATGATTATGATAATTATGTTAATCAAAAATTGATGTTGTTTTCTAATTTAAGTGAAGAAGATATAGGCATTATTAATATAAAAAATAAAGAAATATTAGAAAATATTAAGGCTCAT
>CAZGXD010000070.1:0-5272 GCA_964529625.1 uncultured Muribaculaceae bacterium | reverse complement strand
AGATAGAAAACGTTTGGGTGATGATTTAGATGAAAGTTTTTTAAGACTTAATATTTCAAAAAAATTAGTAGTATTAGCTGGAAAGATTAATAATATTTATAAAAACAAACTCTTTAGCACTCACTATTGACAAGTGCTAAGAAAAATGTTAAAATACTTTATAGTAACTAGATAATGGAGATGAAAAGGAGGGATAAAATGAATGAGAATGAAAGTTATCAAGAAGGTTTAAAAAATGTTTTGGAAAAATATGGGCGAGATATTGTAAAAAGTGTTGTTGATGGAAAGGTTGATCCTGTTATTGGTAGAGATGATGAAATAAGGAGTATTACTAGAATATTATCTCGAAAAACAAAAAATAATCCGGTTTTAATAGGGGAACCTGGAGTTGGTAAAACAGCAATAGTTGAAGGACTTGCTGCAAGAATTGTTAAAGGTGATGTCCCTAATACTTTAAAAGAAAAAACTATTTGGGAATTAGATATAGCTGCGTTAGTAGCGGGGGCAAAATATCGGGGTGAATTTGAAGAAAGATTAAAAGCTGTTTTGAAAGAAATAAAAGATTCAAATGGTGAAATCATTATGTTTATTGATGAAATTCATATGATTGTTGGTGCTGGAGCAGTTGAAGGGGCTATGGATGCAGGGAATATGTTAAAACCGATGTTAGCTCGTGGAGATATTCATTGTATAGGAGCAACTACCTTAGGTGAATATCGTAAATATATTGAAAAGGATGGAGCCCTTGAACGTCGTTTTCAAAAGGTTTTAATTAAAGAACCTAACGTTTTAGATACAATTACCATTTTAAGGGGACTAAAAGAAAGGTTTGAAGTTTACCATGGGGTTAATATTTCTGATAAAGCATTAGTAACTGCTGTTACTTTATCTAATCGTTATATAACTGATCGCTTTTTACCGGATAAAGCAATTGATTTAATTGATGAAGCTTGTGCAACAATTAAAGTTCAAATGAATTCTGTTCCAGTTGAATTAGATAATTTAACTAGAGAAATTATGCAACTTGAAATTGAAAGAGAAGCTTTAAAAAATGAAACTGATGAAATAAGCCGGAAGAGAATCTTAGAATTAAAAGATCAAATTGCTATTTTAAAAAAGGATGAATTAGAATTAAGATTAGCGTGGGAAGAAGAAAAAGAAATCAATGAAAAAATAAAAAAGAAAAAGGAAGAATTAGAAACGACGAAATTTAATCTAGAACAAGCAGAAAATCGTTATGATTTAGAAACAGCAGCTAGATTAAGACATGGTGTTATTCCTAAAATAGAGGCGGAATTAGAATCCCTTTCTAAACGAGATGAATCACATATATTAAGTGATACCGTTGATGAAAATAGTATTGCTGAAATAATTTCAAAATGGACTAATATTCCAATTGCTAAATTAGTTAGTAGTGAAAGAGAACGCTTATTAAAATTAAATGATAATATGAAAAAAAGGGTTGTTGGACAAGAAAAGGCGATTAAATTAGTTTCTGATGCAATATTAAGAGCTCGAGCAGGAATAAAGGATCCTAAACGACCAATTGGTTCTTTTATTTTCCTTGGACCAACTGGAGTTGGGAAAACTGAAGTTGCTAGGACGTTAGCTTATGAACTTTTTGATGATGAAAGACATATGATTAGGATTGATATGAGTGAATATATGGAGAGTTTTTCAGTGTCAAGATTAATTGGTTCTCCACCTGGCTATGTTGGTTATGATGAAGGAGGGCAATTAACAGAAGCAGTTAGAAGAAACCCTTACAGTATTGTTTTATTTGATGAAATAGAAAAGGCTCATCGTGATGTTCTTAATCTGTTATTACAAATATTAGATGATGGTCATATCACTGATTCTCAAGGAAGAACAGTTGATTTTAAAAACACAATAATTATTATGACTTCTAATTTAGGAAGTGAATATATCCTAGAAGATATGAATAATAAAGAAGAATTAATTAATAAGGAATTAATTAAGACTTTCAGACCTGAATTTATAAATAGAATTGATGAAATTATTATCTTTAATTCTTTAACCCTTGATAATGCTTATTATATTTTAGATAAAATAATGAAAGATATTGAGCACCGTTTATATGATATAAATATAAAGATTACCTTAACCGAGGGAGCAAGAGATTTTATTGTTAGAAATTCTTTTGATAAAGTTTATGGGGCTCGTCCTATAAAACGGTTTGTAAGTCGTTATGTTGAAACGTTAATTTCCAAACATATTCTTACTGAAAAAATCAAACCTAATACGACAGTTATTATTGATATTGAAGATGATAAATTAGTAATTATAAATGATAAACAGTAGTTTTACTGTTTTTTTTTATGAAAAGTTAGTTATTACAACCAACAATTAAAATTGTAATAGTTAAGTTCTTGTAAATAATAATTCAATATAGTAAAATATGAAATAAGGAAGTGACATATGATAAAAATGAAATCAGATTCAAGAGAAATAAAACCTGGTGATACTTTTATTGCTTTAAGGGGAATTACAAGTGATGGACATGATTACATTTTAAAAGCAATTGAAAAGGGAGCAACTAGAATTATTGCTGAAGAAGGAAGTTATTCAGTTGAAACCAAATTAGTGCCTAATACTAGAACATATTTAGAACAATATTTACTTAAGACTTATGGTGAGATATTAAATGAGCTTAATATAATTGGAGTTACTGGTACAAATGGAAAAACAACTATTTGTTATTTGCTTTATCAAGCTCTTAATTTAAGTGGTTCTAAAACTGCCTATATAGGGACCCTTGGTTATTTTATAGAGAAAAAGGAACGTAGTTTATTTAATACTACTCCTGATATTCTTGAAATTTATAATATGATAGTGACCGCCTATAATCGTGGGTGCAAAAATATAATAATTGAAATTAGTAGTGAAGGAATAGCCCATAGGAGAGTTGAAGGAATAAAATATGATTGGGCGATATTTAGTAATTTGACTCAAGATCATTTAAATTATCATAAAACAATGGAAAACTATGCTTTGGCTAAACAAAAAATTTTTAAATCTTTAAAATCTAAACATAGAGCAATAATTAATACTGATGATCAGTATGTTAATTATTTTCTTTTAAAAGAAAACAATAACATTACTTATGGTTATAATAATGCGGATTATCAAATAATTGATTTCATTTTTAATAATACTGGGATGGAAATCACTTATAAATATGAAAATGAAACTAGAACTTTTAAGACCTCATTACTTGGAAGTTATAATGTTTATAATTTAATAAGTGTTGTTGCCGTTTTAAAAGAAAGTGGTTTAACTTATGAAAAGATAGAAGAGATAATACCAAAATTATTTCCTCCAAGTGGTAGGATGGAGCGAATTAGTTATAAAATTAATAATATAATAATTGATTTTGCTCATTCACCTGATTCATTAATTAAGTTTCTAGAAGTTATAAAGGATATGGTTAAAGGTAAAGTTTATGCTGTTTTTGGATGTGCTGGAGAAAGGGATAAAACAAAAAGACCAATTATGTTTGATATTGTAACTAGAGAATGTGATTTTGTAATTATTACTAATGAAGATCCACGGTCTGAAGATCCTAATGATATTGCTGCTGATATGATTAAAGGCTCAACAAAAACAAATTATGAAGTAATTCATGATCGAAAAAGAGCTATTATTAAAGGAATAGAATTGCTAGATAAAGATGATACCTTATTGATTTTAGGGAAAGGTCATGAAGAAACAATTACGATTGGAAAAGAAATAATTCCTTATAATGATCGTCAAGTAGTAATGGAATATTTAGAAAGTCAAAAATAACGGTTTTTTCAACCGTTATTTTAATAAATCGTTAATTTTTTTAAAAATTTCAATATTTCCTTTATAACTAAGAGGGGAAATAGGTGAGGGATGATAAATAGGTAAAACAATTATTTTGTTTTCCCCATTATTAATTTCAAAGATTTGACCCACTACTTCTTTAAAGTTTTTATATTTAATTTTTAAAAGGCTTTTAGTTGCATAATTACCAAGAGTTATAATTATTTTAGGTGATAAAAAATTAATTTGTTTTTGTAAATATTGATTACAATTGTTTTGACAAATATTGAGATGTTTTCTATTTGTGGGATAACATTTAATCGCCTCAGTAAATGATAAATCAAATAAATCAAGTTCCAATGGTTGTAATAATTTTTGCATAATAATAGCCGAGGGTAAAAGTTTCCCCTTTTTATCTCTCCAAATCATTTTGCTTTTTCGCCATCCATTATTAGCAGGAGCTTCTCCTAATAATAAGAGATCAGTATTGTTACCAAAATAAATAACTTGACTATTATTAAATTTTTCGATTAACTTATCACATTTTTTACATTGTCTTATTTCGTTATTTAAATTATTAAATTCAATTAAATGTTTATTAATTTGATTTTTTAAAATATTATATCTTTCAAGGGTATTTTTAGTTTGTAGTATTTCTTTTCTTCCCCTTTTTCAGGAACCTCTTCAATCTTAAGAATACGATGAGAATAATTCTCGATATCTACACCTACCTTTTTATATTTGTGTAAAAGAACCACTGCATAATCTTTGGAGTGTGAGATGCTGATTTGATATGAATTATCGGCAAGAAGTGGTTGACCCTGTTTTGTATATTGTACAGTTTTATCATCGTTTGTGAGAAGTTGCAACAGTAGCCTGCTTGATAGCCACTCCAACCCCCTTTGATTAGATTTGATGCTTGACAGATATTTAAGAGCATGCTCTTGATTAGTTTTTGAGAGCATACTTAAAAGCTCATCCTGGGTTTCAGCAATTTTCCAAATACCCAACATACAATCTTTATCTATATATTCTTTTCTGATTAGCATTATTAGTGTTATTCTTAATTCAAAGTTAATCAAAATAATAAAGAAGAAAAATTAGCAGGCTTATCAATAAACGAATTAATGCTCAATTTTAGATTTGAATACTAAAAAAAAATATGCAATTAATTGTTTGGTGGAATATAGCGAATCTTCACTATTCGTCTTTTATTCATCTCCTCTGCTTGAAAATTATATTCTTTATAATGGAATATTTCTTTTTGCTTTGGGAAAGTTCCGTTTAATTCCAATATCAATCCCGCCAATGTATCAACGTCTTCTAAAATATCATCAAAGTCTTTTTCTGGTATATTTACAACACGCAAAAAGTCAACAAGTGATGTTTTCCCATCAAATATGTATGATCCGTCTGCTTGAAGATTATAAAATGGAGTTTCATCATCGTATTCATCGCTAATATC
>CAZGXD010000069.1:0-5400 GCA_964529625.1 uncultured Muribaculaceae bacterium | reverse complement strand
AAGATGAGAAATTCTCATCTAACATTGTGAACAACTTCCACATTGGACATTAATCGTTTGATTTTCTTCCATTCTTAATTTTTGACAGCCTGAATCCTCGGGTCTCATAAAATAAATTGTCAGTTTTGTCAATAATAAATAATAACCATATTGATTCAAGGAAAACTCAACCTTTGTTTTTTTATTTAATAACTTTTTAATTAATTTTCTATTAAAAGTTGTCGCCCTTGTAAAATCAACAAAATAATCATCTAGTTGACTATTTGTAAAACACATTTTATCATAATATTTATTTGATCTAATAGTTTCCTTTTGCTCCTTATTTAATGCTTTACTACTAATTATTGGGGCGATTATTATATATTCATCACGGGCGACATCACAAGCATTTGAAAGTATCATCCCTTTTGTAATTATAGTATTCTTATTTCCGTTTTCATCATAAAAAGTAAAAGGAATTTTTTGAATTATATCCCCTTGAGTTAAATAATCCATAGGGCTTGTTCTAAACCACTCGATACTCTCATCATTTTTACGATTAAATTGCTTAATAGCTTTAATTACATTCTCTTTAGTATATGGGGAAATAGAGGGAAAAAGTTCAGTTGTAAACTCTATTAATTCTTCAAGCATAATAATCAAATATATTATTTTTTTCCTTTACACTTATGCTTTTAATATATCTATTAATTTTTACGTTTTCTGCTTCCCCAAAATGAATACACTCTTTATACAAACTAAAAATTTGTTCCTTATCAGTTTGAGGTTTTATTTTTATAAACAATTTTTCTAGTAATTCATTATAATTAACAAAAGAACCCTGCCTAGAAACAATGGTGTTTATTTTTTCAGTATAAAAAATTGGTTGCTTATCATTTTCATAAGCCATATTCATATACATTATATCCCTCCTCAATTTCCAAATCTATTTATTTCATTCTCTACACTTTTTAAAGTCAATTCAAACATTCTCTCAAAATCTTTCCTTTTCAATACATATTCTTTATTATTATTAAACCCTAATTTATCATTAATTTCTAAGTTTATAAGTAAAATATCCTGTATTTCACTTGCCTCATCCAATGAAATTAAAGGAAAAATAAATTCAGCACCATTTATACCAACCATTTTATCAACTTTTATTTGTTTTATATTACTAAAATTAATATTTTTATAATATTTACCTTCTACTTCTTGAGATAACCTTACCCCTATTTCACTCATATTATCAAGCATTTTATCCTTTTTAAAAAAATGGTTAATAATTAAATTATCTGGATTATCCTTTTGTTCGTCAATATTTATCATAATTGCCGAATACATTATTGGTATCTCACAATCATTATTTAATACATCAAACAAAATAAGTGCTCTTTCCTTTAAGTAATTCAAACACTTGTCTGCGTCATGCCAAAAATTATCATCAAAATTTGTCATTAATCTTAGATTTATCAAGGACATTTCAATATTACTATAATTAGAACTAGAAACCGTCTTAAGCCTAGGAATAGACGGATCTATATTAGCAGGAACTCCTATGATACTAAATTCAAAAAAATATTCTTTTAAAGCATTATTTAACTTATCAACATATATTTTAGGATTAGACTGTTTATTGAACCAAAAGGTTATCAAAGAATTTCTAATTTCCATATATTACACCCTTTCAAATATTATTATACACTAAAAAGAAAAAATAAACTAGCAAATATAATATGAATATTATAATGATGTCATAATATATTTTATTCTTTTTCTCTATTATAAGTATAACACAAGAAAAAAAGATTATCACAAAAAAGATGAGAAATTCTCATCTAACATTGTGAACAACTTCCACATTGGACATTAATCATTTGATTTTCTTCTGAACAACTGTATTGTGGCCTATATGTATGTCGATAAATGTGTTTGTTTATAACATGAGTATGCCTTGGACATACATGTGATTGTTATAAAAGTGA
Organism: uncultured Muribaculaceae bacterium; assembly: GCA_964529625.1. GTDB lineage: Bacteria > Bacillota_I > Bacilli_A > RF39 > UBA660 > DUPI01. The sequence goes on along the minus strand of CAZGXD010000069.1, from coordinate 3,436 downwards.
TAATATTTTTAATTCTTTATTTTATAATATATTTCAATATTTTTATTTTGATCAATTACTATTTTATCAATTATATTTACGATTAATTTGCGACTTGGATTTTTAAAACTTATTATTTCTTTAATTATTGATTCAATATTTTTATCTTTTGGAGTAATTATTTTTTCTGCTTCCAATTGTTCAATTAATTTATTATTATCATTTAATTCTTCAATTAATTGGTGCTTTATCTTCTCATATAATTCAATCGTTATTTTTTTATCTAACTTGTCTAAATATATTTCTTCTAATTTCCTTTTAGTATTTATTATTTTATTTTTAATACTTTGACATTCAAAGTTTTTGATATTAACGGATTTTTGTTTCCCAAAATATTTATTTAATTCCTTTCCCATATTCTTACCACTAAGATTACTACTTATTTTTTTTATTTCATCTAAAACTAACTTCTCTAATTCCTCATATCTCATACTATGACAAGTACAAAAACCATATTTTGAATATTTTTTATAATAATTACAAATCGTATAATGCCTTTTTTGATCCCCACTTTTATTAATCCCCAACTTATGATTACACTCTTTACAAAATAAAAAACCTTTTAATAATAGTGGTTTGGGATTACAAATATTTTTATTTTTAGAAATTAAATTTTGAACTAAATTAAATTTTTCTTTAGAAATAATTGGTTGATGAGTATTTTTTACTATAATCCAATCCCTCGGTTGGGTTTTTATTATTTTTGAAGATTTATAATTTATCTTTTTCCTTCGATTTTGAGTCAAATCTCCAGTATAATTTGGATTTTTTAAAATTTCTAAAATAGTAGTCGCATCCCATATGTTCTTTGTTTGATAATTACTTTTAGTTTTTATATTTTTATATCTACTTGGTGTCAAAACATTTTCTTTTGTTAATTGATACGCAATGGTTTGAAGACTATTTTCTTTTAAAAACATTTCAAAAATTTTTTGAACAACCTTACTGGCTATAGGATCAATTATCAATTTGTATTTATTTTTAGAATCCTTTTTATAACCATAGGGGGCTAAAGGACCTAGAAATAAGCCCTGTTTTTTTTTAGTAATAAGACTAGCTTTTATTTTTTTAGAAATATCCTTTGCATATAAATCATTAAGAACCGCTTTAAAAGGTAAAAAATCATTACTAGCACTTTCTATAAACGTATCAATTCCATCATTAATAGCAATATAACGAACTCCCTTTTCAGGAAAATACTTTTCTATATAATAACCAGCCTCAATATAATCACGGCCCAGCCGAGACATATCTTTAGTAATAATCAAATTAAGTTTATTACATTCAATATCTTGAATCATTTTTTTAAAAGCAGGGCGATTAAAAGATGTTCCACTATAACCATCATCAACATATTCAAAACTCAAATTATAATTGTTTTCTTTCATAAAATTAAGAATAAAATTTCGTTGATTAACTATACTTTCACTTTCAAGTTGTCTATCACAATCTTCTTTTGATAATCTTATATATATCCCTGTTTTATATTCAATTGTTTTCTTCACCCCCTTTTTCTTTTATATATTCTATTAAAAATGACTTTAAGACTTCTTTTAAAGTTAAACCATTGGCATTAAAATAATTAATTATTTTAACATTATCACCTCCTATCTAATCTTATGATAACAGAAAAAAAATGGACCAAAGATCCATTATTTTAAATAAAGTTGAATTACTTCAATAATACGATTAAATTCATTTAATAATTCATTATAATTATCATTAACAAAATTAATATCTTTTGCTTTACTTTGTAATTCATGTTCCAAAGCAAGTTCAGCAAGTTTATTAAAGCCCAAATATTTAGAATCACTTTTAATAGCATGAACTAGAATCGCATAATTTTCCAAATCTTCTTTTTCTTTATAATTTTTTAGATTATTGATTCTTTCTTCAGTTTGATTATAAAATTCATTTAATATTTCATCATATAATTCCATATCACCAAGTAATTCTAATCCTTTTTCAACATCAATCCCATTAGTAGTTAAAATTTCTGTTCTTTCCATTTTTCCTCCTTTATTTATTATTTAAAAATTTAATTAAAACTCCTTTTAATTCTTTTTTATTAATTGGCTTTGATAAATACTCATCAAATCCTTTCTCTAAATACTTTTCTCTTTCACCAGATATCGCATTAGCTGTAAAAGCAATTGTCGGAATCTTAAAATTTTTTAATTGCTTTAATTTTTCTAATGTTTCTATCCCACTCATTTTGGGCATCATATCATCTAATAAAATTAAATCATATTCATCCCCATTGATAATTTTGTTAAGACATTCTTGTCCACTACTCACTAAATCAATAATAACATTATATCCTTTTAATAATCTAGCTGCTACTTTTAAATTAATTTGATTATCATCAACAACTAAGATTCTTTTACCAGATATATCAAATTCAAAATCATCTAATAATTCCTTTTCATCTTCCAAATAAAGTTTATCCGTTATTTTCTGATCTATCGCAACTGTAAACTTTGAGCCTTGTCCATAATTACTTTGGGCAACAATATGGCCATTCATTAATTCTACTAATTTTTTTGTAATCGCAAGCCCTAAACCAGTTCCTTCAATAGTAATTGTTTGTTCTTCATCAAACCTTTCAAATTTATCAAATAATTTGCTAAGTTTTTCACTTTTAATTCCCATTCCAGTATCTTCTACCGTTATAATTAAACGACATAAATCATCTTTTATAATTGAATTTACTTTAAATTCAATATAACCTGATTTAGTATATTTAGCAGCATTAGTTAACAAATTTAAAATAATTTGTTTTAATCTAACATAATCACCATATAATACTGGTGGAATTGATTGATCAAAATATGTTTTTAATTCAATTGGTTTCTCTCCAATTTTAACTTTAGTAATAGTTATCAATTCATTTAATATTTTTAAAATACTATATTCTTTATTAATTAATTCCAAATGATTAGCTTCTATTTTAGAAATATCTAAAATTCCATTTACAATTTCTAATAATCCTTCTGATGAAAGAATTATATCTTTTACTTCATCTTTAACATGATGTGGCAATTCATCTTCAAGTAATGCTTGACTAAAGCCAACAATTGCATTTAATGGGGTTCTTATTTCATGACTCATATTTGATAAAAATTCCGATTTAGCATTATTAGCTTTTTCAGTTTGACTTTTCGCAATGTTAAGCTCATTGATTAGTTTTACATCAGGATTCTCAATCGTATGATACATAATGGAAATTATATATGCCAAAATTGGAGTTGTTAATAATAAATCAGGTGACACCCTATTTACTATGAAATTTAAAATTATCAAAACAACCAAAGAATAAACAGGAGTTAATTTTTTGTTTTTAATGTTTTTAATTTTTATTACTAAACAAGCAATGATAATTAAAGCATAAAAACCC
>CAZGXD010000068.1:0-5414 GCA_964529625.1 uncultured Muribaculaceae bacterium | reverse complement strand
TCAAGAAATTAAAAAAAGTATTAAAAGTTGATATAATGTATTTTTTAGGGCTAACAGTATATTAGAAAGCAACCATATTATTATTCTTAGAACAAAGGACAAGCATAAAAGGGAAAATTAAAGAAGATAAAATAATATTTTATCAAGATGAACTAAAAAATATAATGGTAAGTGTTATATATAATAATGAAGATTTTTGGTTTACACAGGATGTAATTGCTGAATTGTTTGCAGTTAATCTACAGACAATTACAAAACATTTGAAAAACATCTGCAATGATGGAGTTCTTGTTAAAGGGGTAACTTGTTCCAAAATGGAACAAGTTCAAAAAGAAGAAAATGGGAATGTAAAAAGAACTTTATAATATGGGCAACTAATAATTTCAAGGAATACAATAGAAAAGGTTTTGTTATAAATGATAATATGCTTAAAAGTGGTAAAAGGTTTAGAAAGGATTATTTTGATAAAGTGTTAGATAAATATTCAAAGGGTAATTCAGATGAATAATATAAATATTATATTATTATTTGGTGTTAGTAATGTTGGTAAAAGTACCATAGGCGAAGCGTTAGGTAGAAAATTAGGCTTCAAATTTTTTGATTTAGATGATGAAATTAAAAAATACTATAATTTAACCATGGAAGATTTTCAAAAAATATACTTTTATTCAAATGAAAGATCAAAGAAAAAAGGGAAAGTTCTTAAAAGAATAATTAATATAAATATAAAGGAGAAAATTATTATAGCGGTATCTCCAATTTATTATTCCGTCAATTTTAATTATTTATTAAAACGCGATAATATATTAGCAATTGAGTTATACGATTCCCCATTAAATATTTTTGATAGATTAGTTTTTTCGGACGAAAATGATAATGTATATAAAGATGATGATTATAAAAATAAACATAAAAAGTATTATTTAAAAGAAATTTCTAAAGACATAACATATTATAAGAGAGCCTTTTCTAAAATAGAGTTTAAGTATAATATAGAAGGAAAATTGGTACCTGATGTTGTAGATGAATTAATAACTATTATAAATAAAAGAAATCCTAAATAAATTGGATTTCTTTTATATTAGCTTTACCATTATTAATATCTAGCATAATGTATTTAATAAATTGGTTTATAAATGAATTTCTTAAACTGGTATCTAAGTTATCCCAGTTTTTTTTAAAATCTACAATAATATTTTTAATGCTATCAAAATTAATTTCTTCTTTTCTTACACTAAGTTTTTCTATTGATTTATTAATAGTAAGTTTTGATATCTCAATTTGTTTTATCATTTTGCTATAATCTTCATTTGTTAGTTGTTCATCAATAAATAATTGTTGTAGTCTTTTTCTTTTTCGTTTTAAGTTATCAAGTTCAATTAATAGTTTACTAATTTTTTCTTTACTATCATTGAATGGATTGATATCGATATTTTTATCTAGTTTAAAATTATTAATATAATTTTCAAATTCAGCTAATACTTTATTATGAGATATTCCAGGGGAAATACATTTTGCTATTTGTTTATTGTTACAGTAATAAGTAATGTAATATTTATTATTTTGCTTTTGCTGTTTAGGATGGAATCTTGCCCCACATTTTGAACATCTTAAAGCAGTAGAAAAATAAGCTTTTTCACTAGGATACTTTTTTGAATTATGTTTTTTTCTTTTAGTGATTAATTTTTGAACCCTATTAAAAGTAACTTTATCAATAATTGTTTCTTGTTCCCCATTAACTTCAAAGGCACGATTTTCTAACTTTTTAGAAACTCCATATCGTATTTTACCAATATATAAAGGATTAGTTAAAATAGATTTAATCGTACTTTGAGACCAATAACCACCACGTTTACTAGGAATGCCCTCAGTGTTAAATGTTTTAGCAATCTTTAGCATAGAAGTACCTTCTAAATACATTTCGTAAATACGATTAACAATTTCTTTTTCCTTTTCATTTACAACTAAATCACCCTTGCCAACTATATAGTCATATCCATTCACACCTTGAGTATTGGTATAGTTTCCCTCACGAGTTTTTTGTTCATATCCAAAAGATATTCGCTCGGCCAAATTTTCCCTTTCAAATTCCGCAAATATCCCAATAATTTTTACAAACATTCTACCAACGGCATTTCCTGTTTCTAGTTTTTCAGTTAATGAACTAACCGTACATTCATATTTTTCAAATAATTCAATTAGATTAATGAGGTCTTTTACTGAGCGAGTTAATCTATCTAGTTTGTAAATGAGGACATTATTCACCTTACTAGTTTTAATATCTTTAATTAATCTACTAATCTCTGGTCTATCTTTGATGTTTTTGGCTGAAACCCCATTATCAATATAATAGTCAATAATTTCCCAATCGTTTATTTTGGAATAGTTTGTAAGTTTTTCTTTTTGAGCATTAATTGAAAATCCTTCCTTAGCCTGTTCTTCTGTTGAGACACGAAGATATATCCCAGTTTTCACAATATCTGTTTTTCCCATAGATACCACATCCTTAATTATTAAAAGTTTATGTGATAGTTGTTTAAAACATTAATTTTATATTTCGTATTTTTTTATAAATATGAAAATATGGAGAAAAGGGGATGATGTATTTGATGGAATACGGTACTACACCAAATGTTTTAATTTGTTTGACGAAAGTTTAGAAATTGTTTTAAATACTTTATAATCTTTATATAATTTTAACTTAAATGATAAGGGCTTATTAAGGGTGGTATTAGGGAATATCTATTACCTTGATTGATAATATTTTTAAGAGTTAAGACTAATGCTTTATTCACATACAAATAAATTAGTTCGTTTTTATGATGGGGTAGATGGATTAAAAACAGGCTATACTAATGAAGCAGGTTATTGTTTAACAGCAACAGCCCAGAAAAACAAGACAAGATTTATAGCGGTTGTTATGGGTGTTAATGATAATAAGGTTAGAAATGCAGAAATATCGGAAATGTTAAATTTTGCTTTTGCCCAGTATGAAACAGAACAATTATTATCTGAAAATAGTATTTTAGGAACCATAGAAATAGAAAAGGGAACATTAAAGTATGTTGATGTGGTTCCTAAAGAAAGAGTAACCGTGCTTAATAAAAAGGGTGATCCTAAAAGAACTGTTACTTATGAATTAGAATTAGGTAGGGTAATTGCTCCTATTAAAAAGGGTGACATTGTTGGTCAATTATTAATAAAAGAAAATGAAAAAATAATTAGGGAAATTGGACTTACTATTAATCAAAGTGTAGCTAAAGCTAATTTTATTCAATTGTATTGGAGATACTTAAGAGATATTTTTATTGGTGATATTAAAATATAACTTTTAAAGGATGATATAAAAACAAGTAATTTATTAATAACATGGGTATTAAAAAAACAAAATAAAAACTCTTAAACCGTTTTTGACAATAGTTTAGGGGTTTTATTTTTTCACAACTGTCAAAGTTGGGAATACTTTTAGATTACTATAAATAGCATTTTCTAGAGATGGAAAATAGATATAGATGATATATGTCAAAAAACAAATTAAATATAAATAATTCGAGTGGAGTAGCTAATATTGAAAAAAATAATCAAGAAAAAGATTTAAAAATTAATTGATAATAAAATAATAGAAAAATATTGGAATAAAAACCCTTATTAATGGGTTTTTTAGTGATAAAAATTAATAATAGGGTCATTTAACCTAAGGAATAGATAATAATTACTATTATGAAGAATACAATGAATAGTAGATTAAAAGGCTATCAAATTAATAAGTAAGGTAGTAAAAAAACAAACGTCATAAAAAGTCATTGTTTCCAAAACTTGCTAATATTTGATAGTTATGGAAAGGTTTTTCCATAACTTGACTTTTGAGTGATTTTAATATATATTATTACTAGAGGTGAAACTATGATACAAAGAACTAAATATTTAGATGAATTAAAGAGTTGGAAAGATAAAGATTTAATTAAGGTTATTACTGGTATAAGAAGGTGTGGAAAATCTACTTTATTTGAATTATTTATTAATTACTTAAAAGAAATTGGAATTAAAGAAGAGCAAATAATTCATTTAAATTTAGAAAGTGCTGATTATGATTTTAAAAATTACAAAGAATTATATGATTATATAAATGATAAAATTAATTCAAAACAAAAATATTATGTATTTATAGATGAAGTTCAAAATGTTTTTGAATTTCAAAAAGCAGTAGATGGTTTATATATAAAGAAAAATGTTGATGTGTATATAACTGGATCAAATGCATATCTTTTATCTGGTGAACTAGCAACATTATTATCTGGAAGATATATAGAGATAAAAATGTTACCATTATCTTTTAAAGAATATATAACAGCATTTGAAGAAAAAAATTACCATGAATTGTTTTTAAATTATATGAAAAATGGTGGAATGCCTGGGAACATCGATATCCTGAAAATTAACCCAAATGGCATCGATCAATATTTAGATGGAATATTTGCAACGGTAGTATATAAAGATATAATGGCTAGAAATAACATTACAGATAAATTGTTACTTGAAAGTATATTAAAGTTTATATTTGATAGTATAGGAAGTCCTATTTCAACGAAAAAAATAAGTGATACATTAACAAGTAAGGGTATGATGACAAGCAATCATACCGTTGAAAAATATATAACGGCGTTTCTTGAAAGTTTTTTAATTTATAAAGCAGAAAGATTTGATGTTAAGGGTAAAAACTTATTAGCAAGAGATTACAAATTTTATGCAGTCGATACTGGATTAAGAAGTTATCTTTTAGGGAAAAAATCAGGTAGTGATATGGGACATATATTAGAAAATATAGTATATCTTGAATTATTACGTAGGGGACATAAAGTTTATGTTGGTAAAGTAGATAATTTAAAAATTAATTTTGTTGCAGAAAATAGAGATGGTTTAAAATATTATCAAGTAGCATTAACAGTAAGAGATGAAAAAGTATTGACAAGAGAATTAAGATCCCTTCAAAGAACTAAAGATCATTATCCTAAAACATTATTAACTTTGGATATGGATTTAGAAGCAGATTATGATGGAATAACGAAAATAAATGTAGTTGATTGGTTATTAAAAGAAGAATAAAAATTAGTATATATTAATCTAATTATCAATATAAAAGGTAATAATTTGATAACTACTCTAAAAACAAATTATATTGTTATAAAATATTTAGTAAGTAATTTAATGTATAATTGAATTTAATTTACTAGTAATGTTTTATAGTTTAAAGACATAAGCCCTTATAATATAAGGGCTTGTATCATTTTTAATTGTAGATTATTATTTTATTGTTATGATTTCATATTTCATATATTTTGTTAAAGTTATATTGAGAAAATATTAAAAAAACAAAATAAAAACTCTTAAACCGTTTTTGACAATAGTTTAGGGGT
>CAZGXD010000067.1:0-5487 GCA_964529625.1 uncultured Muribaculaceae bacterium | reverse complement strand
ATAATTCATCAAAATATTTTGAATCAAAGTTGTTTCCTTCTATAAATCTTTTATCATTTAAAGCGAAACCTTTTTTTATATATTCTTTTAATATATTTGTGGCCCAAATTCTGAACTGAGTAGCTTTTTTAGAGTTTACACGGTATCCCACTGCAATAATAACATCTAGATTATATAATTTAGGTTTTCTACCACCAGAACTTTCGTCGGAAATTCCGACAGAAGTATTTTCATTTAGTTCTCCTGATGAAAATATATTATTAATATGTTCTGTTATAGTACTTCTAGATACTCCAAACAAAGAAGCAATTAAAGTTTGCGTAAGCCAAAGATCACCATCTATTAGCATCACATCAACATTAATATTATCATTCTTATCTACATATATAACAATGTCTTTTATATTCATCTTTTTCATATTCTTACTCCTTATAGTTGTTTTTTATTGTTTTATGTAAAAACTATTTTTAAACAAATCCTTTGTTTATAAAAGTTTGCTCCTTTTCGGCCATAACAGCCGATCTCACACGAGATATAAGCATTTTTGCGAACTATATTTTCTTCATTATTATTCATCATTTTCACTCTCTTTCATACTCTCTAGCAATAGATCGAAATCCGATTTAAATAGTTTATCTTGCTTAACTCTATATTTTTCAAACTCCGTTAGTGCCTTATCGTTTGCTATTTCTCTTGAAATTTTTCCTGCATCTTTTAATACATCTAAATCTTCTGCTAATAAATGTTTATCTATTCTAATGGCCCAATCTTCCATTGTCATTGGTATGTTTCTTTTCGCTCTATATTCAGCTAAATCTAAAAATGCTGATACAATAAGTTCTAAATTTTCTAATTCAGTTTTAGTTAAATAATTTTTAGCTATTATCACATCTGTTCCTATTATTTTTCCAGTGGGAGAATTCTTCCAAGAAGTTAAGCCCATATTATCTTTCTCAGAATTTGCTCTGTTGTATATAATTTCTGCGGCAGTATGATTAATAATGGCGTAATGCATTTTATTTTGAACTTTTTTAAAAAATTTAATAGTTGTAGGTGATTTTTTATCATAATCTATACTAGTAGTATAGATGTCTGTAATTTTTTGATAAAACCTTCTTTCTGATAATCTTATTTCTCTTATTTCTGCAAGCAAAGAATCATAATAATCCTCATCAAAAAAAATACCATTTTCCATTCTCTTTTTGTCTATTATATACCCTTTTTTAGAAAACTCTTTCAATATATATGTAGCCCATCTTCTAAATTGAATTGCTCGGTCAGAATTGACTCTATATCCTATTGATATCACTGCATCTAAATTATAATATTTAATATTTCTTTTTACTTTTCTTTTTCCTTCATTTTGAACTAGTAAGAAATCCTTACTAGTTGAAAATTCCTCTAATTCAAAAGTTTTATATATTTCACCCAAATGCATAGTAATGTTATTTCTTGTAGTGTCAAACAATTCACTTATTGCTTTTTGCGTTAACCACAAATCTCCATTTTCAAATCTCACTTGTATTCCTTTTTCGTGTTTTTGGCTTTCAAATATTAAAAATTCTGCACTACTGCTTCTAACCATTAAATCTTTTGACATTAAATCCACCTGCTTTCTTATTTTATTTCACTTATTCTTCTATTTTACAATAATATAAATCAGTTTTGATGTGAATTTGTAAAAACTTTTTTTAACGAAACCCTTTATTTATAAGGGATTGCTCGATTTCGGCCATAACAGCCGATCTCACAATTAATTTTTTAACATTATTTTTTTCATTTTTGTTCATTTAAATCATCTCCTTTGTTCTTAGAATTTGATATAAGGACAGTATTCTTCGATGTTATCGTTTTTTTCTCTTTTTCTAATACTTTTAAACTTTTTTTAGGTGTAGGAAGTTCTTCGGGCATCTTTCCACCTAACTCTTTAATCGTTTTTCTTACTTTTTTTCCTACTTTGAAATGTGCTTCTTTTGATTCCCTTTCACCTTTTATATTTTCGTTTATCAATTTTTGTTTTGTTTGTGAAATTCTAAACAAATTAGCAATAAGTTCATCCTCACCCATATTATCTAGAATATCTTCTCGGTAACGTAGATTTTTCCTTTTAAATATATCATCAGCAGTTTCTCCACCATATAAACCTTTATAACCAGCATTGTGAAACTCCGCCATATTTTTAACTCCTACCTTTGCAGCCGTTTGTTGAAGTGTGTAGTTTCCTTGTTTAGTCAAATTTCTTTGATAAAATCTTTTATCCTCTTCTGATAATGATTCGTATTGAGACACTGTTAATTCTTGCTTCCTTGTTTGTATAGCAAAATAGGTTTGTCCTAATGCAACAATTTCTTTTTTAGGATCACTATTTTGAACAATTAAATAACAAGCATATCTACTTAATTTATAGTCTTTAATTTGTCTTTTAGAATCACCAGTTTGAACCATTTTGTTGGATTCAACAAAATGGTCGATTATTGCTACATTACTTTGTCTTGTGGCTTCTTTAGCATTGTTAATTACTTTTAAAAGTTTCTCCATTCAGCATATTGTAATGCTTTTTGCATTTCACGAGCAGACCAATACTCATTTCCAAAATCGTCTGTATGTTTAATTTCATCAAACAAAGAATTACTTTGATTTAATTTAATTTTAGTTGTTTCTTTATTCATATACATCCTTTCTAAAACTCATTACTTTATTTGACATCTAATGATGATTTTAATTTAATATCTATTTCGTTATTCTCTTTAACAAAAATATCATCTATATATTTAATAATGTATTTGTGAGATATTTTATTTGTCATTATATTATTTTCATTTAAAACTTTTATAGTTTTTTCAACTAGTTTTGAATTATTTATTCTTTTAGAACTACATTCTTTTTTTCGGTAATATGTAGAACAATCATAGTAATGATATGTTTTATTATTTTTGGTATATTTTTTCAAAATCATATTTTCTTTACAGTCATTACACTTTAAAAAACTAGAAAAGATATCAAAAGTTAAATCTTTTTGAACTTTTATACTTCTATTATACATTATATTATTCACTAAATTAAATTTTTCCTTATTTATAATTGATTTGTGATTGTTTTCTTTAATACTAATGTTGTCTTCTATATTAAGTATTCTTTTATGTACTCTATAACTGGCAGTTCTAGTTTTCCCTTGAATTAAGTCACCAATATACATTTTATTTTTCAAAATTAAGTCTATACTTTCAATATTCCATTTATCTACTATATATCTTTTATTTTCTTTTACATTATTTCTATATTGGCTAGGTGTTGGAATCTTATTTTTATTTAAATATATGACAATTTCTTGTTTGCTTTTTCCATTCAAAGCTAAATCAAAAATTTGTTTAACAACCTTTGCTGGTTCAATATCTATTTTAATAATATATTTATTATCCTCATCTTTTTTATATCCATAAGGTGTTAAACCACCAACATAAAGACCATTATTTCTTTTTGTTTTTAGCGTGGATCTTGTCTTTTTAGATATATCCCTAATATGCTCGTCATATACTAAATTTAAAAGTGCAATTTTTGTAAATTCATTTGTATCTAACTCATTAATATTATCTATGTTTTCATTTATAAATATAACTCTAATGTTTAAAAGAGGAAACTCAATTTCAAGATACTGACTTGATTCAACATGGTTTCTACCAAATCTTGATAAATCTTTTAAAATAATAGTGTTAATTTTTCGGTCATGAATATCTTGAATCATATCTAAAAATGATGGGCGATCAAAGTTTGTTCCACTATACCCATCATCTATATAATATTTATATGATTTTATTTCTTGATTATCATTTAGATAATTATTGATTAAACTTATTTGATTTTCAATACTATTTGAAACATCTTTTTCTTTATCTTGTTTTGATAATCTTATATAAGCTCCTGCAATAAATTTTTGTTCCATGATTATACCCTCTGTGAAAAAATATAGTATGAACTTTATTCTACTTCTTCTAATATTCCTTCAATTAAATATTCATATAAAGTATCACTAACTTTTTTGCGTATATAACCGATCAGCAATATTCATTTGTTCTATTGCAACTAGATTGATACCATCCCAATATGCTCTTGAAATTCTATCTATTGAATCTTTTTCAAATGTTATTATTTCCGAATTCCACATTAACGTTACTATTTCCATGTTACATTTAACAATTTTGATACATTTATCTAAATCATTATTGAATGTTTTTAATTTAAACTTTTTAACTTTTGATAAATCCCATTTATATAATTTGTTTGCTTTTTCACATGATTCATAATCACCAAAAGCATATAAATAAGACAATCTAGAAGGATATTTTTTGTAGTACTTATCTCTTGTATATTCTAAAATATATTCCGTTTGATATCCGTTCACCACATTTAACTGATGAGACGACGGTAAATGTAATGTAGTATTATTTGGAACAAACGGAGCATAAACAATATCGCCTTCAATAAATTGGTTCATAAGCTCTGATTGAGCAAAGAGACTTGAAAAACTACTTGAAATAAGTTTTTTACCTAATTCGTAATTATGATAATTGACTTGAGAAGAAAGCGTTTTCCCTTAACCTATAAAAATATAAAACATTTCAGGTACTTTTTCATCTAAATTAAGCAACTTCATTATTGTTTTCTCCATTTCTATTAGTTTTTATTTTTCACTTCCTTTTTTATCATTTTATACAAAAATGTGTAAAACTTTTTTAAAAGAATCCTTTTTTTTACTTTTCTGTTCCCTTCATTTTGAACTAGTAAGAAATCCTTACTAATTGAAATTTCCTCTATTTTTTAATAAAATATATCATTTTTATTATAATTTTGTAAAAACTTTTTTTGATGAAACCCTTTATTTATAAAAGATTGCTGTTGTCCGCACATTAACTCCTATATCACAATTTATATTGGTTTTGTTTTCCATTGTGTTTACCTCATTTAACTAGTAGATTCATTATTAAATCTACTAGAATTTCTTTTTCTTTTGGATTTGATTGTGCTATTAATAAAGTTAAAGCAACTAAAGTATTGTTATCTATAGTTTGTTTATCATCCTTGTAAAGGATATCATAAAAATCTAAAAAATATATAAATAATGTAGCAGCTATCCTTTTATTACCGTCTATGAATACGTGGTTTTTTGTAATTAAATATAAAAAGTTTGCTGCTTTTTCTTCTATTGTTTTATAAATATCATTCTCATCATATGTTTGATAAATCGTATTTATAATTGAATCTAGACCTCTATCTCGTTCTAATGCAAAAACATCACTTTCATTTCCTTCTTTTAATTTATTAATAATAGATATACTCTCTTCATATGTTATTTTATTTTCAGATATATTCCCTTTTGGTTTAGTAATATTTTCATGATCATAATCATCTAATAAACTTAGAGCTTTTGAATATTCATTAATTACTTTAATAATCCCTTTCGATTCTTCTTCTATTCTACTAGCAATATCA
>CAZGXD010000066.1:3163-5591 GCA_964529625.1 uncultured Muribaculaceae bacterium | reverse complement strand
ATTGAAATGGAAAATATTTTAATAGAAAAACCAAAAATGAGAGAAATGGGAGATTATGCAATTCCGTGTTTTTCATTTTCTAAAGAATTAAGAAAAAGTCCAACTGCCATTGCTAAAATGTTAAATGAAAAGTTAACAAATTCTCTTTATGAAAAAACTGAAGTTGTGAATGGTTATTTAAATATTTTTGTTAATAAACAAATTGTTTTAGAATATGTTATTAATGAAATAATAACAAATAAAAATGAGTATGGAAAAAATAATATTGGTAATAATAAAGTTGTAATTATAGATTATTCTTCTCCTAATATTGCTAAACCATTTGGAATCGGGCATTTAAGAAGTACTGTTATTGGGAATGCACTTAAGAATATTTGTCAGAAAAATGGATATAAAGTAATTGGGATTAATCATTTAGGTGATTGGGGGACTCAATTTGGAAAACTTATTTATGCTTATAAAAATTGGGGAAATGAGATAAAAGAAACAGAAAATCTTATTTCTGAATTAACTAAATTATATATTAAGTTTCATCAAGAAGCTGAAAAAGATCCTTTGTTAGAAGATGAAGGAAGAAATTGGTTTAAAAAATTAGAAGATGGGGATCAAGAATGTTTAAAGTTATGGGATAAATTTAAAAACGAATCATTATTGGAATTTAAAAAAACCTATGATTTATTAGGCATAGATAAATTTGATTATAATACTGGGGAATCATTTTATAATGATAAAATGAATCAAGTTATTGAAGAATTAAAAGAAAAGGACTTACTAGAATTAAGTGATGGTGCCTTTATAGTTGATTTAGGGCCCAATTTGCCTCCAGCTTTGATTCAAAGAACAGATGGGGCAACATTATATATTACTAGGGATTTAGCAGCTGCTTTTTATCGTAAGAATAATTATCATTTTGATGAAGCCCTCTATGTTGTGGGTAATGAACAAACATTACATTTTACCCAATTAAAACTGGTTTTAGATAAGATGGGTTATAGTTGGAGTGAAAATATTAAACATATTAGTTTTGGTTTAATGTTACAAGATGGCAAAAAGATGTCAACTCGTCAAGGAAAAGTAATTAAATTACATGATGTTTTAATTGAAACTATTTCCCTAGCTAAAAAATATATAAAAGAAAGAAATCCTAACTTAGATAAGGCTGATGAAATTAGTCGCCAAATTGGGGTTGGAGCTGTTATTTTTAATGATTTAAAAAATTATCGGACGAGTGATATTGAATTTAATTTAGAAAATATTTTAAAATTTGAAGGAGAAACAGGACCTTATATTCAATATACTTATGCAAGAATAAATTCCCTTTTAAGTCATAAAAAAGGAATTAAAATAAATTATAATAAAATGGAAATAAATGAATACATATGGAATATAATTTTTAAATTATATAACTTTCCAGAAAGTATTATCGATGCAAAAGAAAAGTATGATCCCTCAGAAATAGCTAAATATGTTATTGATTTAGCCAAAGATTTTAATAAATTTTATGCTCATGAAAAAATTATTGATGAAAATTTAGAAACGACTGAATTTAGATTATTAATATGTGAAATTGTTGCCATTGTCTTAAAAGAAAGTATGCGAATTCTTGGAATAGAAGTACCAAATAAAATGTAGGAGATGATTTTATGAAACTAAAAGATATGACATATGAAGAAATTGAACTTTTATCATATACAGATTTAACGTATATACTATTAAAAGAAAATAAGGTATCAATGAATACCCCAACTATATTTAGAAAAATTTGTGATTTGCTTAAATATGATGATGAATATTATGTGGAATCAATTGGAGACTATTATACATCATTAACGATTGATAAAAGATTTATTCTTTTAGAAAATAATGAATGGGATTTAAGAGAACGACATTTTATTGATTTATCATTAGATGAAGATGAGTTTGAAGATTCGCTTGATGATGAAGTAATGGATGAAGAAGAAAATGAAGAAGAAGAACATGAAGAACCCCATGATGAAGATGAAGATGAGTTTGAAGACCCCCTTGATGATGAAGTGATGGATGAAGATGAAGATGAAGAGCTCGATGGCTTAACAATTCTTGAAGAAGATGAATTAGAAGAGTAAATAAATCCCTAAAAGGTTAGGGATTTTTATAATCATAAATATTTACAAGCTAAAAATAGTATGTTAAAATAATAGTGAATTCAAAGGAGAAGATAACTATGTTAGAGCGTTTGAAAACAATTGAAAAGAGATATCAAGAATTAGATACAGAATTAATGAAACCAGAGAATATTTCTGATATAAAAAAGATGACAACCTTATTAAAAGAACAATCAGAACTTTCAGAAGCTTATGAATGTTATCAAAGATATAAAAAAATAATAAAAGAAATCGAAGAAACCAATAGTATGCTTAATGATGTTGAATTAGAAGAACTTGCTAAA
>CAZGXD010000066.1:0-3063 GCA_964529625.1 uncultured Muribaculaceae bacterium | reverse complement strand
GTTACTGAAACTCAAGGTAGAGTTCATACTTCAACTGCCACCGTATTAGTAATGCCAGAAGTTGATGAAATAGATATTGAAATAAAACCAATGGATTTAAAGTTTGATGTTTATAAAAGTGGGGGAGCTGGTGGTCAATCCGTTAATACAACCGACAGTGCTGTTAGAGTGACTCATTTACCAACTGGAACTGTAGTTACTTGTCAAAATGAAAGAAGTCAAATTCAAAATCGAGAAAAGGCCCTAACTTTATTACGGGCTAAAATATATGAAGAAACAACTAGAAAACAAGAAGCTGAATTAGCCGATTCTAGAAGAAATAAAATTGGGACAGGAGATCGGTCTGAAAAAATTAGAACTTATAATTATCCTCAAAATCGAATAACAGATCATCGAATATCTTTAACAATAAAACAACTTGATCGAATCATTGATGGAGATTTAGATAATATCATTGAGGCATTAATAATTGAGGATCAAAAAAGAAGATTATTAGGTGAGGGATGAAAGCCTATTTAAAAAAATATCTTTCTAAAGAAGATTTAGAAGTAGGCTTAAAAAGACTTGAAAAGGGAGAACCTGTTCAGTATATTGTTGGAGAAGTAGATTTTTATGGATATAAAATAAAAGTAAATAAAGATGTTTTAATTCCTAGATTTGAAACCGAAGAATTAGTATTTAAAACTATAAGTTATTTAAATAAATATTTTAAAAGCCCAATAAGGATTGTTGATTTAGGAACGGGAAGTGGTTGTATAGCCATTAGCTTAAAAAAAAAATTACCTCAAGCTTCCATTAGTGCTGTTGATATATCTAATCAAGCCTTAATTGTTGCTAAAGAAAATGCTTTCCTTAATAAGGTTGAACTTAATTTTTATTTAGGGAATATGTTAGAACCTTTAAGTGATACTTATGATTGTATTATTAGTAATCCTCCTTATCTTAGTTATGATGAAGAAGTAATGGATATTGTTAAAAATAATGAACCCCTTGTTGCCCTTTATGCTAAAAATAAGGGTTTAGAATATTATGAAACCATTTTTAAAAACATTAACAATTATTTAAATGAAGATTATTTAATTGCTTTAGAAATAGGGGAAACGCAAGGTCAAACTATAAAGAAAATAATAAAAAAATATTTACCCGATGCTAAAATTAAAATAGAACAAGATATGCAATCTCGAGTTCGTTTTATTTTTGTTAGTAATAAACTTTTATAGGTTTTTATTTTAAGGTTTTAGAATATAAAGAGCATATACAGAAAATATTTATAAAAAATAGGATGTAAGGAAGGCAGTAAGGATGAAAATAATTACATTAAAACAACCATGGGCAACATTAATTGCTGAAGGTTATAAAAAATATGAGTTTAGGACTTGGAAAACAAACTATAGGGGAGAGATATTAATTCATGCTGGAAAAACAATTGATAAGGATGCTATGGGTAGGTTTAAACATTTAAATTTAGAATATCCTTTTTCTAAAGTAGTAGCAAAAGTCACTATTGATGATTGTATAGAATTGAATGATAAAATTAATAAAACTATTATCAAAGAAAATCCTCTTATTTATGGTCATGATAAAGATAGAACAGGTTATGCTTGGAAAATTAGTAATATAAAGAAAATAAATTCAAACAAAATAATATCAGGTAAACTAGGATTATGGAATATAGATAAATCTTTGATTGAATAAAAGAACTTTATTTAAAGTAAAGATTATTTTAAGTAATTAAATTGACACACTTAATTATAAATGATAGTATGGAAATAATGAAGTGTGCTTATCGAAGTATTAACAACAATTTAAGTAAATCATAAAAGAGTATCCCTTCGGATACTCTTTTGTGTTATTACAACAATATAATAAGGATTATTATGAGGTTATTTTTTCTAATTTAATAAGAAAAATAGCGTTGATTAAATAATTAAAGGAGGTAATAAATTTGATAGATATAAATTTAGACGATAAAATTAAAATATTAAATTTATCTTCAAGATTGTATAATTGTTTAAATAAATTAGGAATTAAAACCGTTGGAGAATTTATGGCTATTTCAAAAGAAGACTTAAAAGATATTTTTGGTTTAGGGAATAAAAGTATAAATGAATTAGAAAATAAAATTAATCTATTAGAAAAACGAATTTATTTTAACCTATTTGAAATAGATGATGATTCAATTATTGAAAAAACTTTTATTAATAAAGATGGTTTGGAATATATAGATATAACTTTAGAACGATTAAATATAGATAAAAAAGTTTATGATAATTTAAAAAGCCAAAAAGTAAATTATTATTCAGAATTAATTAAACTAACAGATAATGAATTAATAAAATTAACAAATTTTAATGAGGTTTCTTTAGATAAAATAAAGCGTCTAAATAAAAGGGTAGTATTATTTTTATATGACCCTAATTCAGAACGAAGAGGGGTAAATAAATTTAAATTTTTAAATAAAAAGGAGTTACAATATATTTTTAATATTACTTCATTATTAAATATTAATTTTTATAAATTATTAAATATACTAAAAAAAGAGTATAAAGAAAAAGTAGAAGAACAAAGTTTTAAAGAGTTAAATGAAAAAGGAATTTTGTTATTATTGATAGAAATTGATATAGTTAAAATAAAATTAGTAGAAATGATTTTAGATTTAATAGATAAAGAAACTTATGGAATATACATTAATGATTTATTTGAAAAATTACCTAACCAATTTAAAGATAAAGGCATTTTTGAAAACATATTAAATGAGTTATTGTTGGAGAATAAAATTAATTTTATATATGATGATAGATTAATGATAAAAAGGGAAAGTTTTAAGACGGGGGGTTGGCAATATTTAACTAAAAGGGAATGTGATATTTTTGAAAAAAGGATTGCTGGGGAAACCCTTGAAAGAATTAGTGAAACGTATAATGTTACTAGGGAAAGAATAAGACAAATAGAGGTAACCCTAAAAGAAAAATTAAATATTAATAAAGTAAAATATAAAGAGGATGTATACAAGGATATTTTTTTAAATTATAAAATCGAAAAAGAAGATTTTAATTTGGCCTT
>CAZGXD010000065.1:835-5728 GCA_964529625.1 uncultured Muribaculaceae bacterium | reverse complement strand
TCCAGTATCTAAAACTATGCCCAAAAAGGGTTCTTTATTTTTTACAGAAACCTTTATTATTGTTCCATAAGAAAACACCTCGTTAGCTGCTGCTAAAACTCTAACTTCTCCATATTCCTTATCATTATAAATAATCCCATCTTCGATAAGATTAAATTTTGAACCATCTGGTAAAAAAGGACAAGCCACGTTTCCAAGCCCGTTGCAAGTTTTGCAATCTGGACCATAAGCAGTTAGTCTTCCTACGAATTTCCCATTAGATCCTATCCCTTTTTCTATTATTTCATCAACAACTGTTTTTATAATTTCTATTTCACCAGTTTCATCGTTTTCATAAATCATTCCATCTGTTCCAGCAACTAAAACACGAGTTGTATTTAATGGTAACTTTTTTGTTTTATTAACAATTGTATCATGTTTAACAATTGTATAAACAATATTTAAGCCTTTTTTTGAAACATTATTAACTGTTTTTACTTCTGTTTCTTTTAAGCTAGATATTCCAAACAATGATGACAGCGATACAATCAATAAACTTATCCATTTACCAACAATATGTAGTAAATATGAATTCATAAATTTCACCTCATAATAAATTCATCAATAAACTTATATGCAAAGTTTATCATAAACCTTTTTTTAAGTCAAATTGACAAAAAGCATTCTTAGTTGTTATAGCATAAACCTTTTCTATTTCAATATTTTTAAGCTCAGCTACCTTTTTAGCAATTAATTTTACATTTATCGGCTCATTTCTTGATTTTATATATGGTCTTGGTGTTAAAAAGGGACTATCAGTTTCTAACAACAAATAATTTAAATCAATGTTTTTTACGACTTCCCTTAATAAATCCGCCTTTTTAAAAGTTATAATACCCCCAATGCCCAGCATATAGCCCATTTTTGTAAATTTCTTAGCGCTTTCCAAATCATAACTGTAACAATGTAAAACACCCTTTAAATTATTACAACTATCTTTATTTAATATTTTATAGGTATCCTCTAATGCTTCACGACTATGAATAACAACTGTTTTATTATATTTCTTGGCTAATTTTAATTGTTTTTCAAAAATCCTTTTTTGCTGGTCTTTATTATCATTTTTCCAATAATAATCTAAACCTATCTCACCTATTCCAATGATTTTAGGATTATCAATATTTTCTATAATAAAAGATAAGTCTTCTTCTTTAAAATTATCTAATTCAGACGGATGGAATCCAATTGTTCCATAAACGTTATCATATTTATTACATATATTTATAGTTTCTTGATTAGTTTCTAAATTAGTCCCACTTACTATTATTATATTATTTTCCATTTTATTAATTACATTTTCTAAATCATCATAATATTCTTGAAATAAATGACAATGAATATCAACAATCACAATATCACCTTATAATAAAATTATATCTTTTCAATATAATCTATTTATTTTTTATTTTTTTATATTTCTTATAACTATATCCAACAAAGATTAAGTAAATAATACTTATAATATTAATTTCTAAAAAAATACTTCCTAAGTTGAGTAACAAAATAACAATAAAACAACCAGCCATACTGCTTATTCCTTTATTCACCTTAGTTTTCATAATTTCCTTTCTTACTATCTTTATTGTAAACAATATAACATAATAAATTTAAAAAAACAAAGTTTTTTACATTATAAATTCCAACATTTTACAACATTTTACATTTTTTCTTCAATTTCTTTTAATTTTTCATTTTTATCAATCCTAACAAATAGTGGGATTGGCTTATTTAATTTTATTCCAACATCCATTCCTTTAAATTCTTTAATAGAATCATAATTTTTATTAAAAGTATTTAATTGCTCAAAAATGTTATCTGCTGTTTCTGGTAAAAAGGGTTGCAATAATACTGCCCCTATTCGAATTGTTTCTAAAAGATTATACATTATCGTTGCTAATCGTGAACAGTGTTTTTTATTACTTCCTAAAACCCAAGGAGTTGTCTCATCTATATATTTATTAGTACGACTAAATATATCAAAAATCAAATTAAGAGCTTCAGAAATCTTATATTCATTCATTTTAAGATCAATCTGTAATTGTGTTTCAAGGACATAATCTATTAATTCCTGATCTATGTTTTCAAAAGTGGTTGGTTCTTGAACAAAACCATCAAAATACTTATAAACCATACTTATTGTTCGATTTACTAAATTGCCCAAATTATTAACAAGATTGGCATTAACCTTGTCGATTAATAATTCATAGGTAAAAATTCCATCATTTGCATATGGCATTTGACTTAACATATAATATCTAATGGCATCAACCCCAAATAATTCCACTAAATTATCAGCATAAATGATATTACCTTTTGATTTACTCATTTTTTCCTCACCTGATAAAAGCCATGGGTGCCCTAAAATAAGTTTTGGTAGTGGTAGTTCTAAAGCCATTAACATTATTGGCCAATAAATTACATGAAATCTTAATATATCCTTTCCAATTATGTGAACATCAGCTGGCCATAATTTAGAAAATTCCATATTATTTTCTCCATTAGGATTATATCCACTAAAAGTTATATAGTTACTTAACGCATCAATCCAAACATAAACAATATGCTCTTTATCAAAGGAAACAGGAACTCCCCAATCAAATGATGTTCTAGAGACACAAAGGTCTTGAAGCCCTGGTTTTATGAAGTTATTTATAATTTCATTCTTACGACTTATTGGTTTTATAAAATCAGGATTATCATTTATATATTGTTCTAATTGTTTTGCATATTTACTTAATTTAAAAAAATAAGCTTCTTCTTCAGTTATAGTAACTTCTCTTTTACAATCTGGACATTTCCCATCAACTAATTGTGATTCCGTAAAAAACGATTCACATGGTGTACAATATAAACCCTCATATCTTCCTTTATAAATGTCACCCTGTTTATATAACTTTTCAAAAATTTGAGCAACCTTTTCTTTATGCATTGAATTTGTTGTTCTAACAAACCGATCATAACTAGTATTCATAATATCCCAAATTCGTCTAACTTCTAAAGAAATTTCATCAACAAACTCTTGATTACTTTTATTATTTAATCTAGCCTCATGAGCAATTTTCTGCCCATGTTCATCGGTTCCTGTTTGAAAATATACATTATATCCCAATAATCGCTTATATCTTGCAATTGTATCCGCTAACACAATCTCATAAGTATTCCCAATATGTGGTTTTCCAGAAGTATAAGCAATAGCTGTATAAATATTAAAATTTTTATTATTCGTTTGTGCTTCCAAATCCTCCAACCCTTTCTTTTTCTATTATTTCTTCATCATCAATCATTAAAAACTTAGTAAAAATTCCTTGAATATAAGTTTCACCTTTTTTGATAATAAAATTTTCATTTCCATGATTTTGTAATCTTACCCAAATATGACCCTCATTGTCTTTATTGTTATAATAATCACTTTCTATAATTCCAACTTGATTACAAAGACGAACATTATATTTAAAACCCATACTGCTTCTAACAACTAGCATTAACATATCATCATTTTCCATCTTAACTTTAATCCCAGTTCCTATTTTAAGGGTCTCATTAGGTTTAATAATAATATCTGTTATTGCCTCAAAATCATACCCTGCACTATATTTTGTTTTTCTTATTGGTAAATTATATTCATTATATAATTCTTTATTATTAGTAATATCTTTCTTAAATTGTTTAAAACTTACTTTTTCAAATTTCCTACCCATATTTTCCTCCCCTAAAACTTAAAACATCACCCCCTGCTAAGGACGTGATGACGCGGTACCACCTTAATTCATAACTATGTTATCCACTCAAATATTTAACGCATAGCTACGGCTTAACCTACATATCGATTAAGCAATTCCAGAACCATTTAAAATATAATTTCCCTTTGTTTCCACCAAACACAAAGTCTCTAATCCAAAAATATATATTTTTCTTTCCTTCATAATCTTTAAACAATAATTATTTGTAGTATAGCATATTATTTCTTATTGTTCAAGATATTTTCCCAAAAATTGGGAAGCTATTTTAACAATCTTTTCTTCTGTTTTACTAATTTCTTCATTATTTGAAAAAATTATTACTAGTCCAACAGCATCACCATTAGCAATTATAGTACTAATAGTATATGTTCCCTTTTCCTTTTTATCTAAAACAAATTCATATTCTTTTTCATATTTCTCTAGTATATTTTCTCTTCTCAGGATTGAATTTTCTAAATTTTCACTAATTTGTTGATTTAAATAATCTTGTTTCTTATGTCCTGCAAAAGCTATAATATCTTTAGTATCGGTTATCATAATATTATGCTTTATAAAACCGTGCATTGAATCAACAAACTTTTGGGCAAAATCATCTATTTTTTTTAATAATGAATGCTTTTTTAATATTATTTTGTCTTCTCCTTCGGTATAAATTTCAATACAATCATTAGCATTTATTCTAAAACTTTTTCTAATTTCCTTAGGAATAACGA
Organism: uncultured Muribaculaceae bacterium; assembly: GCA_964529625.1. Lineage (GTDB taxonomy): Bacteria > Bacillota_I > Bacilli_A > RF39 > UBA660 > DUPI01. Next base: position 1,236 of record CAZGXD010000065.1, on the reverse strand, counting down.
TCCGACCCATTTCATCTATTCGTCTTATAATTCCTATACTTTTCATTTTTTTCCCTACTTTCCATAATCTTATCTTGTCTCCTTATAATAAATTTATACTTGTTAAGAAATAAAAATATGATATAATTAGTAATGCCATAAAAGGGGTGAACTAAGGTGGATAAAATTTATATATTTGGTCATAAAATTCCAGATACCGATAGCGTAACATCAGCAATTGCTTTAGCAAACTTAAAAATAAAACAAGGTTTTAATGCTTCTCCAAGAGTTTTAGGAGACATAAATTCAGAAACAGAGTTTGTTTTGGATTATTTTAAATTTGAACATCCAGAATATTTAAACGATGTTAAATTACAAATTAAAAATATATCGTTTGGTAACCTACCAATTTTATGGATGTA
>CAZGXD010000065.1:0-825 GCA_964529625.1 uncultured Muribaculaceae bacterium | reverse complement strand
TAAAAATATTAATTATCAAAAAAATTGTTTTTTACATATGAACGATTCCATTTTTACTGCCTATAAATATATGAATGAAAGCCACATAAGCAATCTACCAATTGTAAACGATAATAAAATTTTTAAAGGTATCATTTCAATGAAGGACATTGCTAAAGATCACATTGAAGGGGATTTTTATAAATTAGATACATCATATGAAAATATTCTTAATACTTTAAATGGAATAGAAATTCTTCGCTTTGATAACGAAATAACTGGTCAAATTATAGCCCCATCATATAATCTTACCACCTTAATAAAAAATATAACTATTGATAATAATTCAATCTTAATAATGGGTGATCGACAAAACCTTCATGAATATGCGATTTTAAATATGTCAAAGTTAATTATTTTAACAAATAAAACTTTTATTAAAGAAAAGTATTTACAAATGGCCAAGAAAAATAAAGTAAATATTATAAAAACCCCTTATGATACTTTTAAAGTTTCTAAACTAATTCACTTATGCAATTATATTAAAACAATAAGCAAAACAAGTAATGTTATTTATGTTAATGAATTAGATACAATTGATAATTTTGAAGAGATTGCTAATAAAACTAAATATAGCAATTATCCTGTTCTAAACAAACAAAAACAATGCTTAGGAATTATTCATTTATCTGATTTATCTGAGAAAAAGCCCAAAAGGGTTATTCTTGTTGATCATAATGAGATTGAACAAAGTGCTTTAGGATTAGAAGAAGCAGATATTTTAGAAATTATTGACCACCATAAAATTGGAACCATAGGAACTTCTCTCCCAATTAATTTCAGAAA
>CAZGXD010000064.1:0-5919 GCA_964529625.1 uncultured Muribaculaceae bacterium | reverse complement strand
ATACTAGTAAATGATATTTTAAATAAATCTTTAACATTCATCATTTTTCACCAATTAATTTACTATCTTTAAGTTTTAACACTTTATCAGCATATTTCTTTACTTTATTACTATGACTGGCAACAATAACACATTTACCACTTTTTGATAACTCCTTTAATAATTTGAATATTTCAATTTCCGCTTTTTCATCAATATTCCCCGTTGGCTCATCAGCTAAAATAATCTGAGGATTATTAGCTAACGCACGAGCTATCGCAACCCTTTGTTGTTCACCCCCAGAAAGTTCTTTTGGGAAATGATTATATCTTTCTTTTAACCCAACCTTTTCTAATAATGACATTGCCATTTTTAATCTTTCTTTAGGCTTAATATCTTTATTAATTAACATCGGAACAATTACATTCTCAAAGGCTTTTAAATTAGGATTTAAATTATAACTTTGAAAAACAAATCCTATATTTTTCATTCTTAAACTTGATAATTGTTTATCACTAAAATCCTTTGCCATTCGACCATAAAGTTCATATTTACCATTATCAAAATTATCAAGTAAACCTAAAATATTTATTAAAGTTGATTTACCACTTCCAGAATGCCCCATTATTGCATAAAAAGTATTACTATTAAAATCAATACTAATATCTGATAAAACTTTAATATTCTTCCCCCTAGATTTATAACTTTTAACAATGTTTTCAAGTTTCATTATATTAACAGATTTTTCTTGGTTATTTTCCACATAAACACCTTACCTATTCAATAACATTTTAACACAATTTAATTTAAATGTCTTATAATAGCTAAACTTTTAATACCAAAAAAATAGCCTATTGACAACCATCAAAAAAATAGTATAATTATATTAGTTGTTAATGCGGATGTAGTTTAGTGGTAGAACCTCAGCCTTCCAAGCTGACTACGTGAGTTCGATTCTCATCATCCGCTCCATTAAAAATTAACCCTTGATATTCAAGGGTTTTATTATGCTTTAGTATTTTTAGATAAGAATAAATCATATTTTATTCTTTCTATATACTATCTTATTTTTTTGTGCATTTTATTTAAAATAATATATTATATTAATAATTCATTGAAGGAAATAGAAAATATTGAATAATGAAAAATTAGATGAAAATATTTTTGATAATTTAGATATAAAAAAATGATTTCGAATTATAAATTGTCTTTACCCTACATTAATATATTCCGCATTAATTAATCTTACTATTTCTGTAAAGTTCATATTTTCAACATCTTCATATTTATTATCATCAAATCCAACAGATAAAACATAAATAAAATTTTCAAAAGAATAAATAACTTCTTTACCATATTTTATATTTTTTTCAATATAATCTGCTTTTGCTAATAAACATATTTGTTGAAATCCTTTATCAATAATTCTAGTATTACCATTAGGATGAGCTTTTTGAAAATGTTGACTTGGCGTTAGTGCAATTAAATTTTCTACATAACCACTAATCTCTTGAAATTCATTTTCTGGGAAAATATGATGCATATTGATTGCATGTCCAATTGCTAATTCATCGCTTATTTCAGATAAACCTTTATTAAAGGTATCATTAAAAAATCTCAATAATTTCTTTGCTTTTGCAGATTGATATTTTATTAAATTTGGATTTGGCTTATCAACTAATAATTCATAATATTCCCCACGTGTCATTTCTTTTGGTTTATTAACGTAAATATCTCTAAAATTATTTCTGTTATACATTAGCATATCTTTAGTTATTCTTCCTTTTGACATTCTACCCTTTTCAGTTCCAAAAGTATTTTTCATAAATGATAATGGATTTAATACTTTAGTAAATATTCTATTACATTCTGTTATTCCATTTATTGGAGTATTAAACACTGTAAAACTTCCAAATTCGCGTTTCATTTTTTCATAAGTGTAATTTGTTGGATTATTGAAAAATTCTTCAAAATATTTGTATATACCACTATCTTTTAATACTTTTGTATTATATAATTTTATAAACTTTAAAGCATTCATTTCTCTTATTGAAATAAATTCTAATAGCATTTTATTCCATACTTTATAATAATTTCTATTTTTCTCCTTTTTCTTCCATAAAATTCCAGCATTTGCAAACATTTCCATAGGTTGTTGAAAAAATTTATCATATTCGTTTCTTGCTTTCCGTTCATCAGGATTGGGCTTTTTAAATATTGATTCAACATTTTTAACCGTATATTCATTATGCCAAATATCAAGTGAACTAAAATACTCTTGTCCTGGATTAGAATTAGCAAATTCTAAAATACAATCAGCAATTATACATAAAACATCGGGAGTACATTTTTGGTCAATCCATCTAGCATTATGATTTTCTCTGATATCATAATTATAATGTTTCATAAATTTTATAATTTGTTCCTCTGTTAACCAATTCATATTATTCCTTCTCCTTTAATTTTCCAAAAAAGAATACTGATGTTTTATCAATATTTAATGATCTAGTTTGATAATTTCTTGCTATTTTATAAAAATTTCTATATTCATCAGTTGCATAAAACAACATATCCTTTTTATTTAATTTAATATTATCTTTAGGTATTAATATTGCTACTGAACCATTTACTATTGTTCCTATAGGTTTCTTACAAACCCTAGGTTTATATGACATATTAGGCGTAATGTAAATACTTTTATTGTTCAAGAACTCATAAACTTTATATTTTTTTATATCTTCTTCATTTACATATTGATCATAACCTTCAATATGATTTATTTCAGTTGCATCATCATTTATATTTCTTGATTTAATAACCCAAATATCCTTTTTAGTTTTAGAACTATTATTATTTGTTATTTGTCTATCTCTAAATACATTAAATATATTAAAATCCATTTTATTTAACAGTTTATCAAATTCATCATTACGATATATAATCCAATAAGGCAAATTTTTATCAATTATATATTTTTGTTTTTGATTCATTTCCTTTTTAAGTGTTATTGATAATACTTTCGTATTACTTGGTTTATTACAAGTATTAATATTTATACATATTGTTTCAATTAATACCCCCTTAAAACCTTTTTCTCCAAAGTCGATTATAGATTTTATATTTAAATTATAAATATAATCTCTTGTTTTTGTATATTCACTAGTATTTAATAAAAATTTAGGCATTACCATTACAACATTATCAGCTATTATTAATGATTTTTCTAAAAAATATGAAGAGGTATTATTAGATTCATCATTAATACAATTTTCTCTATATTTACTTAATAACTTATTATTGGAATTCATTTTCATAAATGGTGGATTACCAGTTATTACATCATACCTATCTTTAAAATTATGTAAAAGGTAATCATCACATATATAGTTAATAACAACATTTTGTGGAATATCAATTATTTTTAGCAATCGCTTTAACACACCTATTGAATAATTATTAATATCAACAACATCAATAATTAATTTCTCAGCATAACTATATTTAGCAATTATATATAGGATAAAATTCCCAACCCCAACTGATGGTTCCAATACTCTTATTTGCTTTTTGTTAATGTTAGGTAATTCTTTATAAATATAATTTAATAACTTTTTATTCGTATAAAATGCTTCTTCATTGTTTCTTTCAGCATTTGATAATTCAGCAATTTTAGATAAGGTTGTAAAAGATAGTATATCTTTATTATTCTTAATAAATTCATTAAGATTACCATTATCCAATAAATTATTATGTTTAATTAATTTATTAATTTCTCTTAAAGAATAATTTTTTCTATTTAAATTATCTTTAATATTTATTGCAATTTGATGAAATATTTCAGTAGGAACAGCCTCACCAATAGATTGTCTAATATTTATTTCTTCCTTTTTTAAGATTTTTCTTTTTTCTTCGATAGAAAGTTGATTTAAATCTTTTTCATTTAGTTCAACCCATTTGAATGATTTAGGAATAGTCATAATATTCATCAATTCCCTAATACTAAATACCCTATCATCACAAGGATGAATTGTGTTTTGACTAGCAAGTTGATCATTTCTTGTATGAATACAAGGTGCAACTTTATTCCAAAATTGTCTTTTATATTTATCTCTAGTTTTATTGACATTAATTTTAATTTTACCATTTACTATAGTATGAGGTTTTCTATTATCATCTTCTTGATCAAATGCTGATTCTCCCTCTTTCAAATCATGAATCCATGAACGCATATGTTTTGGATAAGTTCTAAAAAAATGATAAATATCATCATCACTGATTTCTCCAAATTCAGCTAAAGGTTTTAATTTCCCAATAACTTGTTTTAATGTTTTTTCCTTTTTTCTTTTAGGAAATAAGTCTATTGGCGAAATATAATCTTCGAAATCCATTCTAACTCCAATAACTAATGTTCTAGTTCTACTTGAATTAGAACCATAATCTTTAAAGTTTATAATTCGGCTCATAATAACATAATCATTATCCAAATTACAATTTATCGCTTCTTCAATTGACTTAACTTTTTCATCAATATCAATACAAGCTGTTTTTAAAAAAGCAGATACATTTTCAAAAACAAATATTTTAGGTTTTATATATTTTATAATCTTAATTGATTCAATAACTAATGAATTTCTATTAATTTCATTGTTTTTTTTCAGATTAGCAACTGACATACCTTGACAAGGTGGAGTAGCAATAACAACATCGATATTATCAATATTTTCCTTTTTATTCCATAATTTTATCTCATTAAATAACATTTCTTTTGTTTCATCTAAAGTTATGTCACCACAAATATAACCAGACTCATACTTACATTTATGATTAATTTTTTGAACATTTAATCTTCTTTCTATAAGTTCATTAGTAGCAACACATTCAAAGCCCGCCATCTTGAATCCATAGCACCCAATAGCAGCACTACTAAATAAACTAATATAAGTATATTTTTTATTTTTCATGTGTCCTACCTCCTATAACAATTATAACATTTTTATTTTATTTTGAGAAGGTTTGTAAGGTACTTTGTGAAAAATATTAATTTTAAATTCATCCAAAAAAATAATCTTATCACTTAACTGTGAAAGATTATTTTCTATTAATTAGACCTTTATCTAATTTTTGAACCTTTTTTATATTCCCTTGCTATTTCTTCAAATAATTGTTGCCTTGGACTTGGTTCTTGTTCCATAAGTTCCTTTTCTGTCCTACCGATAGTAGTTGGATCACTAAGTAACTCATTCATTTCTTCGATTTCTTCCATTTCATAACTATTATTATACGTAAAGTCAAGTATCTCGCCTTGTTTAATCCTTCTGTTTTGTTGAGCAATAAATAATGCAACTCCACCTAATTTAGCCCTTAATAGAGTATCATCATAAGCACCATAAGATGCCACACTTCTTGTTAATTCTGCATAAAGTTTATAAAGTGGCGATTCTTCAGTAATTCCTAAATCATTACCTAATAATTTTCCTTCTAATTGTTCAGAAAGTATCATAAATTTATCATAAACAGCACAAGGAATCGGATACTTTTGCTTAGCTTCTTCCTTACTTATCTTTTCTTCAACTAGTTCCCCTTCTTCATTAGTTATCATACGACCACTTGCATGAATCCCATAATTTGGGGCTTTAATAGCTAAGTATTGAGTCATATCATAACATAATTCAACAAATTCATTCATATTAGGATCACATCCAGGATTCTCTTGATAATAATTTAAAATATATGTCATTCTCTCTGAAACATTCATGCAGTCTCTTTCTTTAAGCTTATCTTCATAATATTTTAACATATTTTCTTTTCTCTCTACATCATCCATAATTTCACTCCTTTCCACCTTAAACTAACATAATTATCTTATAAAGTCAATCCTTTTTATCAATTATGTAATTCACTTTAAATGAAAAGTTAAGTTAAACGCCCTATTACCTCTAT
>CAZGXD010000063.1:0-6016 GCA_964529625.1 uncultured Muribaculaceae bacterium | reverse complement strand
TAATTCTTGGTCAATAAAATTATTAACTCTTGAAAGAGCATCATTTATGGCATTAGTTTGACTATCTACTTCACCTTGATTCTCGGCTCCATTTGTTAATATTTCATTTCCTTGAAGTATTTCCCCTTCTAACTCTTCTAATAAGTTTTGTAATTCCTTATTATCTGTTTCTATATTAATTAATTCACCATCAGTAATTGCTTGTTGTAGTGATTCATAATTAATAGGAATTACACTTTGTGTCCTTGCACTAGTTCTAGTACTAGATCTGCTTGGTCGAGTATCTCGAGTTCCTGTACCATCATTAATGTCTTCTTCTTCTTGTTCTTCTTCTTCGATGATTTCTTCTGGATTTTCATCGTTATTTTTTGTTTCTTTTTGTTCGGTTTTTGGTTCTTTTTTTTCTTCTAATTGGTTTTCATTATTAGGTCGCGCAAAAGAATAAATAAATAAGCCTAGCAAAACAAATAAACCAACGGCGAAAATCGATTTCTTTTTCGACATTTCTGTCCCCCTCCTTTAATATTTTATTACATTTTATGTAATAGTTTCACCATTTTTAAAAATTATTTCATTTTTACATATGGTTTCACAAATATACCGTATCATACTTTTTAAAATTTTTCAATACAATTTGCATTAAAATTAAAATATGCTATATTTTAACAAAATTTGTTATCCTTTTTTAATTAAATTGATTTATTTATAAGAGAACCCAAAAATCCTAATAATAATGAACAAAAAATCTGTACCATATATATTATTGATGAGTACAGAAATTTAGGAATTGGAAGTTTATTATTAAAGACTTCAATGAATTGGTTAGGGACAACTAAACCTTTAATTTCATTTGCAGAAAGTAAATTACCATTTTTCGAATCATTTATTAATAAATATAAATGGGAGTTAACTGAAACTATACCTAAACTAAATAATAATAAAATTAAAGAATTATATTTTAATAAAAATTTATCTAATCCAAAATAACTTAATTTAATAAATTAGTTCTAACTGAATTTGTTAATCATTTTATTAAATGGATTTCTTTAAAAGGAAATATTTTTAAAAATGGTTTCCCTATAAATTGTTTTTTTTCAATTAAACCAAAATGACGACTATCTAATGAATTATTACGATTATCTCCTAGAACAAAATACATATCATCAGGAATAATTTCATAGCCCAAATCCTTTAGGGAAAAGTCCTCAGTAATTACATCAGTTAAAAATGACTCCTCAAATAATGTTCCATTTATAAATAATGCATTATCTTTATAAAATAAAGTATCTCCCGGTAAACCTATAATTCTTTTTACTAAAAATGAACCATCATCATGAGTAAAAGTTATAATCTCAAATCGAGCTGGTTTTCTAAATTTAAAAACTAATTTATTTATTAACAATACATTCTCATTATTTAAATTTGGTTCCATTGATGGTCCTACAATTTGTTGTAAAGAACATATATAAAGAACTATTAAAAAAATTCCAACTGTAAGTATAATATATTTAATAGAGTCTACTACAAACTCTTTGAGACTTCGAAAATCCACTTTATCATCTCCCTTATTTATTTTAACATCAAACTTACTATAATTCTAGTTTAAAACTTAAAAATAGACATAAAAAAACACAGAAACTGTGTTTTTTAAATTTTTATTTAATTTCAATGATTTTTTTGTTTTCTATTTCTTCCATTTTTGGAATTAAAACTTTCAATAATCCATCTTTAAATTCTGCTTCTATTTTATCTGAATCAATATCTCCAATATAAAATGATCTTTCATATTTACCATATCTTCTTTCTCTTCTGATATAATTTTTTTCTTCATCATTAATTTCTTCCTTTTTTTCAGCTGATATTATTATATAACCATTTTTAGTTTCAATATTAATATCATCCTTATTAAATCCTGGAATATCAACTTCGATATGATAATCACCATCTTTTTCATAAATATCACATTTCATTTTACTTTCTTTCTTTGGAGAAATAAAATCATCAAAAATATCTTCTAAATAAAAATTTCTTGAGATTAAATCCATTATCTCACTTCCTTTCCTAATTATAATTTTAGCACCATTATTAGCAGTTGTCAATAGGGAGTGCTAAGTTATTTTATATTATGCTACAAATTAGGAAAAATATACCTTATTATAAAAATTATTTAGATATTTTCTCATTTACCTTGTTTTATATTTTACATTATATTGTCTTTTACTCTACAATAATTATAAGACAATACATTTACAATGTTTTTATTTTTTGATTATCTTAATTTATGTCTAGTGATTAACGGGTATAATTTATTTCCCCTACTTCCTCACTCACTTTATTATATCTTGATGAAATATTATTTGTTAAACAATATACTTTTTTAAATTGGTCTTTATTTTCTAATAAAGTTCTCATATCTTTTAAAAATAATCTATATGCATCATCTTCATAAAACATATTTTCAGGGTTTTCCTTACTATATCTTTTTTTCAACCTTTCATAAGTAAATTCCAAATATTCTTCGATACTTAAATCAGGCATTTTTACTTTACCCACAAAGAAACTTCTAATAAACACTATTTCAATACTAGTATTTCTATCAGCTGATGAAATTAATTTACCATATTTAGTTCTCGGTATATCCTTTTTTGATGAACGATGATCTTCAATTGCTTCCTTTACTATTATTCTCGTTTCCTCTTTTAAGTTTTCTTTCATATATTCATCTTCATAAAACATTTTAGCTGCTATTAATTCATGAATATCACTATTAATATATTTTCCTAAATCATGATATGAGGCAATTATATAAATCAAATTATCATCTAAATTTAATTTTAAAGTCTCATTTAAAGCAAATGCTCTTCTAATTACTTCTAGAATATGAACAATTCCATGAGCCTTATCATTTTTTTCATATTTTGGGAAAATATTTTCTTCAACGTATCTTTTGATTTTCTTATTTACATTTTTTAAATAATAGTCTAATTCATTTATATTATTTAATCTTTTTATTATTCCTTTTACTTCTTCAAATGATTTATTCGTATCTAATTTATTATAAGTATAATAAAATAAATTATCTAACGATAAATTTAAATTGTTTTTGTTAAGTTCATTAAACACAAAATTAATATATTCATTAGAATCCCCTATATTATTAATAATATAATATTCCTTTTTAAATTGTTTTTTGTCTTTTACTAATGGGATTATATCCTTTAAAAAAACTTCATATTCCTTATCTTTAAAATAAATTTTATTTCTTGCATATCCATCATTTCCAAATTTATTTATTATATGATTTCTTGATTCTTCTATAATTGACTCTAAATCATGTTCAGGCATTGTTTTTAATCGATAAGAGAGTGTCCTTTGTAGGACCATCTCAATTGATGTATTTCTATCAGCTGATGAAACAATTTTTCCATATATGGATCTAGGATCTCCTTTTAAACACGATCTATGATCTAAAATAGCTTCATAAATTGTTTTTACCTCTTCTTTATTAAAATAAACATTTAAAAACTTATCTTTTAAAAATATATCACCTGATACCTTTTCATGATTACTAGGATTTATATGATGTCCAATATCATGAAATGAAGCAATTGTATATACCATATCAAAATTTATATTATTTATTTCTTTGGCAAATAATAAGCTTCTTCTAATAACATAATTTATATGTTCTAAATTGTGTCCTTTATCATTCTTTTCATATAATGGCATAACATTACTTTCAATATATTCTATTAAATCCTTATTTACTAATTTATTTAAAATAATACCTCCCTCTTTCTTAATATATAATTAAAGTTTCTAACAATTATTATTATATCATATTATTAGATTATAATAAAAAAAATGTCATTTCGACATTCTTTCATTATTTTCTTCTTTATTTTTATCATTAAATCCTTTAAAGGCTTCTAAAATTTCTAAAGGCATTGCAAAGAAAATTGTATTTCCTTTATCAGCACTTATATCACTTAAGGTTTCTAGCGTTCTTAAATGTAACGCCCCTGGATAAATACTTAAAATTTTAGCAGCTTGTGATAGGTTTATTGCGGCTTCCTTTTCCCCTTCAGCTTTTTTAATTACAGCGAATTTTTCCCTTTCAGCTTCTGCTACTCGAGCCATAATTCTTTTCATACTCTCCGGTAGGGCAATATCTTTTAATTCAACATCTTCGACTTTTACACCCCATGGATCAGTTGCTTTATCAACAATTATTTGAATTTTATTAGCAATAACTTCTCTTGAACCTAGAAGTTCATCTAAAGTAATTGTCCCAACAACATTTCTCATCGTTGTTTGAGCAATTTGTCCAACTGCATAATGATAATTTTCAATTTCTAAAATAGCTTTTTTTGCATCAAATAATTTAAAATATACAACGGCATTAATTTTAACAGAAATATTATCATTTGTTATTACTTCCTGTTCTGGAACATCAATTACTTTGATTCTAATATCAACTTTTTGATATGTTTGAATAATTGGGAACACTATTTTCCATCCTGGAGTCATAATACCTGTAAACTTTCCGAAAGTAAATTTTATTCCTCGCTCATACTCATTAATTTGTTTAATTGAAGAAATAAGAAACAAAATAAAAATAAAAATAAATATGGGAGATAAAGCAATAATAAGATCAAACATTTAAATCATCCTCCTACTTAATAATATAACATATTTCTTTTAATCATTCAATAATTCACCCTTATTTTACTTATCTTGTTTTGTTTTATTTTGGTTTTATTTTTTACCATTTAAAAATAGATAATTAAATTTATCTATTTTATTTTCCCTAATCTGTTTATTGGAAAAATCCTATATTTAACTTTACCAATTATTTGATTGATGTTAATCATTCCAAAAAAGCGACTATCCTTAGAAGAAGTTCGATTATCTCCTAAAACAAAGTAAGAATTATAAGGAATTGTTGAAAAGCCCAATTCATCAATATTGAAATTATTAGTCTGTTTTTCTAAATACTGTTCTTCTAACATATTATGATTAATATATAAATGATTGTTTACATATTTAAGATGTTCTCCAGGTAGTCCGACTACTCTTTTTACTAATCGTTCTCCATTAATTTCTAAAACAACGACATCAAACCTTTCAATATTTTGATTATTTTTGCTTAATAATAAGATTTCTTTATTTAGTAAAGTTGGTTCCATTGAACTACCATTAACAATAACTGGGGTTATAATAAAGGTTCTAACCAATATAACCATTAAAATAATACTACTATAGATTAAGGTTTCTTTTAATTTTTTCATAGTTCCATGTAAAAAGAAGACTATTTCAGTCTAATTCCTTTCTTTTATTTTAGTTTGTTTTTTCATAGTTCTTAAATAATTTAATTTTGCTCGTCTAACTTTTCCCTTACGAACAACCACAATATTATCAATTTTTGGTGAATTAAGAGGAAATATTCTTTCAACCCCTATCCCACTTGAAGTGCTTCTAACAGTAAAGTTTTTCCCGACGCCACCACCTTTAAGTGCTATTACAACACCTTCAAAGGCTTGCACTCTTTCCCGTTTTCCTTCAATAATTTTAACTCCAACTCGAACAGTATCTCCAACTTGAAAGGTAGGAAGATCTTGTCTAATTTGACTTTTAGTTATTTTATCTACTAAATTCACAATGTCACTCTCCTTTTTCTAAATGTTGATCATAAGAACTAGCCCAGCGGATCACATCGACTTATTAAGTTTAGCATATTTTTTAATTTATTACAATCTTCATCTACTTTTTCCTTTTGTTTCTTCCTTTTGATTTAACTGATTATTAATAATTATTAATTTTTTCTTTAATTCTTGCTCAATTAAATCAATTTTTTGAATTAATAATTTAAAATATCTTTCTTCTAAATACATACGATAAGTTCCCATAACTATACTTCGATAACGTGCCAAACTATCTAAAGCAATAATCACATCATCGGGATCAGTATCATCTTCATCCATAATATTAATTATATATTTAATTAATAAACCAA
>CAZGXD010000062.1:4345-6038 GCA_964529625.1 uncultured Muribaculaceae bacterium | reverse complement strand
CTTGTTTTAAATAGTGATTGGTTTCATCTAATAATCCATCTTCATCTATATTAGCAATATATATAATTGGTTTTAAAGTTAATAAATTAAAATTTTTTAATATTTTTAAATCTGTTTCTGTTAAATCTAAATTACGAATAGGAATACCTTTTTCTAAATTTATTTTAATTTTTGTTATTAAATCAGCCTCTTTTAATAATTCTTTATCTTTAGTCATTACTACCTTTTTTTGAATTCTATTATATCTATTATTTACTAATTCTAAATCAGAAAACATTAATTCAAGATTTATTATTTCAATATCCCTAATTGGATCTATGTTTCCTTCTACATGAATAATATTAGAATTATCAAAACATCTAACTACTTCACAAATAGCATCAACTTCTCTAATATTACTTAAAAATTGATTCCCTAAACCTTCACCAACCGAAGCACCTTTAACTAATCCCGCTATATCTATAAATTCAAAAGTGGTTGGGATAGTTTTATCAGGAAGACATAAATTTGATAAAAATTCTAATCTTTGATCGGGAACAGTCACTATTCCTAAATTAGATTCAATTGTCGCAAATGGATAATTAGCAGCTAATATATTTTGTTTGGTAAGGGCATTAAAAAGGGTGGATTTCCCAACGTTTGGTAATCCTACTATCCCTGCTTTTAAACTCATGATTATCCCCCTTTTTTAAAGTGTTGCATAAATACTTGGACCTAATGGTACTCCGATAATAAACCAACTTATTATAATAAAAAGTAATAACCCTGCCCCTATTAATATAGTTGGTAATAATAATTTATACATTCCAAAAATAGTTATTTTTTTGTTTTCCCAATGATTTTGAGTAAAACCTACCATTATTATAAAATACACATAGATAGGATTAAAGACTTTCCCTAACCCATCTGCTACTTTATAAATAAATTGAGTAAAATCCGGAGTAATATTTGCTTTCATAAATAAAGGCACGATTAAGGGCGAAATTAATAGCCATTTAGTAATGGTTGATGGAATTAATATTCCTATTAAAATAGTAATTATAAATAAAATTATTATTAATGGGATTCCTGAAAACTCTAAGCCTGCCATAAATGTAATTAATTTAGTTGCCATTACTTCTCCTAAATTAGTCCAATGAATAATACTTATTAATTGTGATAAGAAAAATAAAAGCACTAGAGCATAACCTATTTTATTAAATAAAATTGAAAGATTAAAATATTCGTTTGTCTTCATTTTTTTAGATATTTTCCCATAAGTATAACTTGTGATTATTATAATTATCATTAATACATAAGGAATTATCTCATTATTAGAAAAGAGACTTGATAAATAAGAAGTTGTTTCTTGATTTAATAAAAAACCAGAATAAGGTAAATCAGGAATTAAACAATAAATGAAACTAATAATTAGGATAATAAAAACCAGTCCACTTATAATAATAGCCATTTTTTTATTTGGTTCTTGATTAATTAACTCTGCTTCTTGTTGTTTTATTTTAGGAAGTTTGGGTACGATTTTTTTCTCAATTGTATATGTTAAAATTAAATTTAAAAGAATACTTGAACTAATCATAATATATAAATTTGAAAACAAATGATAATTATAGTTTTTATCAACTTCAATTTTAGCCGTTTGTTCTGTTAATTGCCCTAGAAGATAATCATTATAATTAAAAATAAAACCAAGTCC
>CAZGXD010000062.1:0-4245 GCA_964529625.1 uncultured Muribaculaceae bacterium | reverse complement strand
TTATTAACGCAATAATCAAGAACCCTAAGGGTTCAATTATATAAAAATTAGTAATAGGATTACCTAAAATAAATTTTATTCCCTCAAGACTAAAAATATTATTTATTGTTATTAATGAGGTTTCAAGTTCATTATTTACAATGGTTGTTTTTTGACTTTCAATTCCTAACAAAGATAAAACAGTACTAATTATAATAATAATCAAAGTAATTATTAAAATTGATATTATAGGGTTTCCCCCTATTATTTTTTTCTTTTTCATGGATCCTCCTAATATGAAATAATTTTTTTAACTTTTTTATCAAATTCAATTCTCGGTAGCATAATACTTTTCCCACAATTAGAACATTTAATTTTTATATCAGCCCCAATTCTAGTTATAACCCATTCATTTGTTCCACAAGGATGTTGTTTTTTCATTACGACAACACTACCATCTTTATATTCCTTTTTCATGATTTATATTTTATCCCTTTCTTTATCCATTTAATTCGGATTCATGCTTATTTAGTTCCTCTTTTATATTACTAAATAAATAATCCCTTACCAATTCATCTTTAAATAATTTAGTTTGAACTCTAATTCTATATTCTATTATAAAATTTGTCATTGTCTGTATCCCAACAAGTTTTATTTCCCCTATTATTATATCTGATAATTCCTTATTTGTTTTTTCACATGCCCTTTTTAGTAATTTTTTAATTTTTTCAATATCATAATTAGTTGGAAAAGGAATATCTAAGGTCATCGTTGGATATTCAATACTATGATTACTCGATTGATCAACATATCGATTTGGAATAGTTTTTAATTCTCCTTCATAAGATAAAACCTTGGTTGTTTTTAGTCCAAAACTAACTACTTTACCTTTAAATCCCCCTATTGTAACATGGTCTCCTACTACATATTGATTTTCCATTATAATAAACATTCCCGCTATAAAATCCCTTATAATATCTTGAAATGACATTCCAATAACTAATCCAACAATCCCTAAAGAAGCAATTATTGTTTTAGTATCTACCCCTAAGGTATCTAAAATAATCAAGGCACAGAAAATGATTATACCATATTTAATAATATTAGTAAAAACACTAATGATTGTACTCCGTCTTTTATCTTCTATTTTTCTAATTATAAATAAACGCTTTATTATTTTTTTCAAGATTAAGTATATTAACACACTAATTAAAATGGTCAGAAACGGAATGACTGTTTCTCTTTTTAAAAGTTTTTCCATCTTTTTTTACTCCTTAATATTTAAAATCTCTAAAATTCTATTTAAATCAGCTACATTGTTAAAACCTATTGTTATTTTATTATCTTTTATTTTTATTTTAGCATCTAACTTTTCGCTTAATAACTCTTCAACGTGTTTAAACTTTTTGTTTTCTTCAGTAACTGTTCTTTTTATTTTCACTTTTCTTTCAAATTTTTGATTATCAACTATTCTTTCTAATTCCCGAACGGGATATCCTTTTTTAATTATTTTATTAGCAATCTCTAAGATTTGATTATCATCTTCTAATTTACTTAAAACACGAGCATGACCCATTGAAATTTGATTGCTTCCAATCATTTTTTGAACTTCCTTTGGTAATCTTAAAAGTCCTAATAAATTAGTAATATGACTTCTACTTTTTCCGACCTTTTTTGATAATTCTTCATGAGTTATTTTTAATTTTTCTAACATTGTTTCATAAGCAAGGGCTTCTTCAATAGCAGTTAAATTTTCTCGTTGTAAGTTTTCTAATAAAGCAATTTCTAACATTTGTTCATCCGTAAAATTACGAATAAGAGCTGGAATTGTTTCTAAACCTGCTTTTTTACTTGCTCTAACTCTTCTTTCCCCCGCAATTATCTCATATCCTTTAATTGCTTTCTTTATAATAATTGGTTGAATTACTCCATGTTCCTTTATAGAATTAGATAATTCCTCAATTGCTTTTTCATCAAAAATTTTTCTTGGTTGATAAGGATTTACTCTTAATTCATTTAATTTTATCTCAACAATTTCTTCTCGATTAGCAGTTTCATATATCTTTTTTTCTACACTAGCTAAATCTAAGTTTTCATTATTAAAAAGTTGTTCTAAGCCCATCCCTAAAGCTTTCTTTTTATTTTCCATTTCTTTCAATCACTTCCTTTGCTAGGTTTAAATATGCTTCTGTTCCTCTACTTTGTGGATCATAGGCCAAAATAGGTTTTCCATGACTTGGTGCTTCTGATAAACGAACTAATCTAGGAATTATTGTATCATAGACACGTTCTTTAAAATAACTTTTAATTTCTTCGACAACTTCTAAACCTAATTTAGTTCTACTATCTAACATTGTTAATAAAACCCCTTCAATATCTAAAGTTGGATTTAAATTCTTTTGGGCTAACATAATGGTATTCAATAGTTGCATAATTCCTTCCAAAGCAAAAAATTCACATTGAACTGGTATTATCACAGAATCACTAGCAGTTAAAGCATTTGTTGTTAAAATACCTAGTGATGGTGGACAATCAATTATAATAAAATCAAAGGTTGTTTTTATTTGTTCTAAATATTTTTTTAATTGTTTTCCTTTTGAAAAGCCAGGTTCATAACGACTTCTATCCATTAATTCTATATCTATTCCTGCTAAATTTATAGTGGCAGGAATAACGTGTAAATTTTTAAATTTTGTTTTTACAATAACTTCCTCTATCGTTGCTTTATCTAATAATACATCATAAATACTTTTTTCAATATCAGCTTTACTAATCCCAATTCCTGTTGTCGTATTTCCTTGAGGATCTAAGTCTATAAGCAAAACCTTTTTCCTTAAAATCCCTAATGAAGCAGCTAAATTTATACTAGAAGTTGTTTTACCAACTCCACCTTTTTGGTTAACAAGTGAAATTATTTTACCCATCATATCACCATTTTCTATAAGTTAATTCCATATTCATTTTAACATAAACTAATAAATAAATCTAGGAATTAGAAAGATAAAAGGATATTTTATTTAATATCCCTTTTTATTGAATTAGCAACAATGGTTCCATCATTAACAGCAGTTGTTATTTGATAAACTTGTTTTTTTATAACATCGCCACAAGCATAAATGTTCTTTATATTGGTTCTCATATTTTCATCAACAACAATATAATTTTTATCTAAATTAAGACCCAAATTAGTTAAATATTCTAGGTCAGGAAGATAACCAACATTTATAAATAAACCATCTACTTCGAGTATTTCAGTTTGATTATTAGTTTTAATAACTATGCTCTTTAATTTATCATTACTCTCATTTATTTTAATTACTTTGCTTTTAGTTTTTATCTTTATATTTTTTTTGGTTTTAAGTTCTTCTTCAATCGAAGGATTTACTACAAATCGATCATGACTATTAATTATTATTACTTCTTGACATATTTTAGATAAATAAATGGCTTCAATAAGGGTTTGAGTTTCTCTTCCTACAATGGCCACTTTCTTATTTTTATAAAATGGACCATCACATAAGGAGCAAAAACTAATTCCTTTTCCAATTAACCTTTTTTCATTTTCTAATCCTAATGATTTTGGCATTCGTCCACTTGCTATAACAACTGTTTTTGATGCTATCGTTTCTAAATCTGTTTTTATAATTTTATAATCATTTTCATTTTTTATTTCTAAAACTGTCCCATATTTATATGTAATATTTAAATTTTTTATCTGTTGATATATTTTTTCAGCTAATTCTACTCCACTAATTGATAAAAACCCTGGATAATTTTCTATTTTTAAAATGTTATTTAATTGTCCTCCTGGAGCTCCTTTATCAATTATAACCACATCTATATTAGCTCTTTTTAAATACATTGCTGCCGTCATTCCCGCAACACCACCACCAATTACGACACAATCAAAAATCAACATCTTTAATATTCTCCTCATCATTATATAAATTACTTAATTTGGAATCGCGCCACTTTGTAATATATATTATAAAACCAGCTAATATCATAACTAACGAGACAATTTGGGCGACTTTAAAATCCTTAAACATTAAACTATCAGTTCTTAGTTTTTCTATTAAAAAGCGTCCTGTCCCATACCAAACTAAATAAAAAGCTGTAATTTGACCGACCTTAATATATTTATAACGTCTAATAAATAAAATAAGAATAAAGCCCATTAGACAATATAAAAATTCATAAAAAAAGGTTGGATGATAATAATTTCCATTTATATGCATTCCTTTTATTATAAAATCAGGAATATAG
>CAZGXD010000061.1:4595-6242 GCA_964529625.1 uncultured Muribaculaceae bacterium | reverse complement strand
TCCTCATGACCATGAGTTATTAGCAGGGCTTTTATTTTACTTTCATTTTGTTTTAAAAAAGTAAAGTCTGGAATAACATAATCAATTCCAACTAAATCACCCTCTGGAAAAATTACACCCGCATCAATAATAATAATTTCGTTATTATGCATTACACAATACATATTTTTTCCGACTTCACCTAAGCCACCTAAGGCAAATATTTTGGTGTCATCGTTGTTAAAAAACTTCATAAACACTCCTTTCTATAGTTGTTTTAAAATAACTACACTATTATACCTTTTTTTTAAACTTTTGTCTAGTAATTTTAAAGATTGTATTGTAGAATGATAATAGGTGATAAATAGTGGGACTATTTGATCGTTTTAAAAGAAAATTTAATATTAAAGGTAATAATCTTGATAATGATCTTATTATTTATGATAAGGGGTTAGAAAAAACTAGAATTAATTTTACTTTAAAATTAAATAAGTTAACCAGTAAATATAAACAAATTAATAGTGATTATTTTGAAGAATTAGAAGAAATATTAATTGGGGCTGATATTGGGGTAGGAACAGTTATTAGTTTTATTGAACGATTAGAAAAGAGAGTTCAAAAAGAAAAGATTGTGTCTCCCCATGATTTAAATGAAATAATTGTCGATGAAATGTTTATAATTTATGTTAATGAAGAAATAATTGTTAATAAAATTAATTTTAATAAAGCTGGTCCGACAGTAATTCTTTTTATTGGAGTTAATGGGGTTGGTAAAACAACTACGATTGGGAAAATGGCTCATAAATTAATTAATGAAAATAAAAAGGTTTTATTAGTAGCTGGTGATACTTTTCGAGCTGGAGCTGTTGAGCAATTAATTGAATGGGGCAAAATGGTTGAAGCAAGAGTTGTTTTTAAGAATAATGAAGATCCATCAAGTGTTATTTATGAAGGATTGGAAATAGCTAAAGCTGAAAATTATGATGTTGTTTTAATTGATACGGCTGGTAGATTACAAAATAAAACTAATTTAATGATGGAATTAGAAAAAATGAATCGCGTGATAGGTAGTTTAATTCCTAATGCTCCTCATGAGGTTTTATTAGTTTTAGATGCTACTGTCGGGCAAAATGGGATTAGTCAAGCGAAAGAATTTAAAAAAATTACTAATATTACAGGAATTGTTTTAACAAAGTTAGATGGAACAGCAAAAGGGGGAATTGTTTTAGCAATTAAAAATGAGGTAAATATTCCTGTGAAATATGTTGGATTTGGGGAAAAAAAGGAAGATTTAAAAGTTTTTGATATAGAAAAATATATTTATGGATTATTTAAAGATTTAAAGTGAGGTGTTTTATGAAGAAAGAAAAAAATGAATTGTCGACAATTATTAAGATTCTATTAATTGCTCAAGCCTTGTTAACCTTTTTTATTTTAATATTATTATTTGTGTCGATTGGGGTTCCCGAAATTATGACAATAGTAAATATTTTAATAATAGTTTTATTTTTGACAATGGCTCTTAATAATCATTTGTTATATAAAAGGAAAGGTTTTACTTTATTTAATATAATTATTGCTATATTGTTATTATTAAGGTTGCTAATTTTATAATGAAAAAGGAAGTATATATAAATATTATTTATGATTATTATGGGAATTTATTAA
>CAZGXD010000061.1:0-4585 GCA_964529625.1 uncultured Muribaculaceae bacterium | reverse complement strand
TTAACTGAAAAACAACAATTATATTTTGAAGACTATTATTTTAATAATTTAAGTTTAGGAGAAATAAGTAATAACTATGGGGT
The DNA here is from genome assembly GCA_964529625.1 of uncultured Muribaculaceae bacterium. Classification (GTDB taxonomy): domain Bacteria; phylum Bacillota_I; class Bacilli_A; order RF39; family UBA660; genus DUPI01. The sequence continues at coordinate 4,502 of CAZGXD010000061.1, read as the reverse complement.
TAGTCGTAATGCAATTCATAAACAATTAAGAAATATTGAAAAAAAATTAAATTATTATGAAACTAAATTAAACCTATATAAAAAGGCTATAGAAATAAAAAGGATAATAATAAGCAAAGATAAATCTATATATGAAAAAATAGAAAAATTAATATGAAAGATGAAGGTGGTAAAATGTTTGGAGAAATTGTTTATATAAGTGATAATTTAGCTCACGTTAAAATTTCTAAGGAGACTCCGATTGCTACTAACTTGATGAATTTATATGTTGTTTTTGAAGAGAGTGGGGCTAAAATATTAGGGGAAATTGAGGATATTGGTTCAGAAATTATTAAAATTCGTTTTTTAGGTGAATTTGTGAATAATCGTTTTATTGGTGGAATAATTAAGAAACCAACTTTATCCTCTAAAATTAGAATAATTAAAAAAGAGGAAATCCCATTAGTAATTGGAAAGGAAACAGCGAGTAGTTTTTTGCTTGGTTATTCTCCACTTTATGATAATTATCCGATTCATGTTGATATAAATGATTTGTTTAGTAATCATATGGCTATTTTTGGAAATAGTGGTAGTGGTAAATCATATGGAGTAGCGAGAACATTACAAAATGTATTTTTAAATAAAAATGTTATTCCGTTTAGATCTAATTTCTTTATTTTTGATGCTTATGGAGAATATCATAATGCTTTTTCCATCTTAAATAAGATTAATACTAACTTTAATTTTAAAATTTATACAACTAATGTTAATCAACCCAATGCTGAAATATTAAAAATTCCTCCTTGGTTATTAGGGGTAGATGAAATGGCTATTTTATTATCAGCTGAGGAACATGAGCAATTAACAATTATAGAAAGAATGTTAAAGTTAGTTAAAGTTTTTGCTGAGGATAGTGAAAATTCAGAAAAATATCAAAATCATTTAATTGGGAAAGCAATAATGACGATTTTGTTTACTAATCAAACCCCAGCTAGTAAAAGAAATGATGTTTTTTCTATTTTAGCAAGTTGTAGTACCAAAGAATTTTCCTTGGAATCTCCAGTTCATGGGATTGGGTATACTAGAAAGTTTCATGAGTGTTTTAGAATCGATACGGCTGGTAATTTTACCGAATCAATTCTTTTAACTGAATATGTTACTAAATTTATAGATGAAGAAATAGAAAAGTATATTCCAAGTAATAATAATCCTTATTCTTTAGAAGATTTAGAAAAAGCCCTGAACTTTACTTTAATATCAGAGGGAATGCTTCGTAATGAGAAAACTTTTAGTAGTGCGGTAACTTTAAAAGTTAGACTACATGCAATAGCGATTGGAGAATATAAACGGTTTTTTGATGTTAAAGATTATATTGATAAAGAAAATTTTATTGCCAGTTTAGTGTCAATGGAGGGTAAAAAGGCTCAGATTGTGAATTTTAATTTGTCTGATGTTGATGATTGGTTTGGGAAATTTGTTACTAAATTATTTGCAAAAATGCTATTTGATTTTACTAAAAGTCTTAAAAGTCGAGCTTCAATTCCAATGCACCTTTTTTTAGAAGAAGCCCATCGATATGTTCAAAATGATAGAGATGTTTATTTATTAGGTTATAATATTTTTGAAAGGGTAGCTAAAGAAGGTCGTAAATATGGAATGATTCTTAATTTAATTTCTCAAAGACCAGTTGAAATATCAGAAACAGTTATTTCTCAGTGTAGTAATTTTTTAATTTTTAAAATGAATCATCCTCGTGATGTTGAGTATATAAGACAAATGCTTCCTAATATTAGTGCTGAAATTGTTGAAAAACAAAAAAGTTTACAACCAGGAACTTGTGTTGCCTTTGGATGTGCTTTTAAAGTTCCAATGATTGTTAAAATGATGTTGCCCAACCCAGAACCACATAGTAGTAATGTTGATGTTGTAAAGAAATGGTCAGTAAATAATTCATGAAAAATAAAATTGTTATTATTGGATGTGGGAGAGTTGGGATGAGTTATGCTTACGCCTTACTTAATCAAAAAACAAAAGTTACTGAAATAGTTTTAATTGATATTGATGAAGAAAGGGTTAAGGGAGAAGCAATGGATTTAAATCATGGTCTTCCTTTTGCTCCAACAAAAATTAATATTAAAGCTGGAACTTATCTTGATTGTATGGATGCATCAATTGTTTGTATCTGTGCTGGAGCAACTCAAAAAAAGGGTGAAGAAAGATTAAAGTTAACTGAAAGAAACAATGAAATAGTAAAAGAAATTATTGATAATGTTTTAGGAACTAATTTTCATGGTATTTTTTTAATCGCTATTAACCCTGTTGATATAATGACTTATGTTGTTCAAAAATATTCACGATTTCCAGTTGGAAAAGTTATTGGGACAGGAACTACATTAGATACAGCTAGATTAAGATTTATGATTGGTGATTATTTAACTGTTAATCCTAAAAATGTTCATGCTTATGTTTTAGGAGAGCATGGAGATAGTGAATTCGTATCTTGGTCTAATGCTTTTGTTGGAAGTGGACCAATTAAGGAATATTTAAGTGAAAAAAAGCAACAAGAATTAGAACAAGAAGTTAAAAATATGGCTTATGAGATTATTCAAAGAAAGGAAGCCACTTATTATGGAATTGGGATGTCGTTAGTAAGAATTACTAATGCCATTTTAAATAATGAAAATACGGTTCTGACGGTCTCATCCTATAGCCCAAAACATAATCTTTATGTAGGGATGCCAAGTGTTGTTAATCAAAGAGGGGTTGTTAGTATTAATAAAATGATTTTAAATGATGAAGAAAAAGAAAAATTTAAAAAATCAATTAATATCATTAAAGAAGAAATAGAAAGAATAGGTGTTTAAAACACCTTTTATAATTAAGGAAACAAAGGTGATAAAATGTTTGAAAGTTTAGGAGAAAGATTACAAAATGCGATTCATAAAATAAAGGGTTATGGTAAGATAACTGAAGATAATATTAAAGATATTACAAGAGAAATTCGGTTGGCTCTTTTAGAAGCCGATGTTAATTATAAGGTTGTTAAAGAATTTGTTAATAAGGTTAAAGAGCGATCGCTAGGAGAAGAAGTTCAAACTAGTTTAAAACCTGGTGAATTATTTGTAAAAATTGTTAAAGAAGAATTAGTAGAGTTATTAGGTGGGGAGCAAGAACTACTTAAAATAGAAGGAGAACTACCTATTTTAATGTTAGTCGGGCTGCAAGGAAGTGGTAAAACAACTTCACTTGGTAAATTAGCTCTTTTATTAAGAAAAAAGTATCATCGTAATCCATTGTTGGTTGCTTGTGATGTTTATCGACCAGCAGCAATTGAACAATTACAACAAATTGGGAAAGAATTAAATATAACTGTTTATGAAGAAGAAAATGGAAATCCAGTTGAAATAGCGAAAAGAGCCCTTATTTATGCTAAAGAAAATAATTATGATTATATTTTAATTGATACAGCGGGACGCTTACATATTGATTCCCGGTTAATGGAAGAATTAAATAATATAAATGAAATGGTTAAACCTGATGAAATAATTTTAGTTATTGATAGTATGACTGGACAAGATGCAATTAATGTGATTGAAGGATTTAATAATAAACTACCTTTAACAGGAACCTTATTAACAAAACTTGATGGAGATACTAAAGGGGGAGTTGCCCTTTCAATTAAGCATTTAACTCAATTGCCGATTAAATTTATTGGTGTTAGTGAAAAAATGGATGGGTTAGAAGAATTTCATCCTGATCGAATGGCTAATCGAATTCTTGATATGGGTGACCTTCAAAGTATGATTGAAAAGGTTGAAACGGTGATAGATCAAGCGGAAGCAGAAAAAACAGCCAAAAAGATGATGAAAGGAAAGTTTGATTTAGAAGATTTCTTACTTCAATTAAATCAAATTAAAAAACTTGGTCCGATTGAGAACTTAATTAAAATGATTCCCGGGGCTTCAAAGTTAGGCCTTAGTAATCTTTCTATTAGCCCGAAAGAGATGGCTCATATAGAAGCAATAATTTTATCGATGACACCTTATGAAAGAAAACATCCGGAAATACTTAAGGCTAGTCGAAAAAAAAGAATCGCCAATGGGTCAGGTCGTAGTGTTGAAGAAGTTAATCGGTTATTAAAACAATTTGAACAGATGAAAATAATGATGAAACAAATGCAAAGTGGTAATTTTAAAATGCCTTTTTAAGGCTATTTATATATTCAATAAAATTAAATTAACATATTATGATAATAGATAAGGGGGATTATAATATGTTTTGTAATAGACCATTTGGACGTAGACCATGTCAACCAATGATGGGTTCATCATGTTCACCAATTGTAGAACCAACTACAACCACGTGTGTTGAATGCGAATTCTTCCATGAAGTACCACATGATTGATAAAAAAGTGATAACATTTAGATGTAAAGTATATTTAGATTGATTGAATATCAATGCTACCTATAGTATCTTGAGTTTTGCAGCAAAAACGTGCAAAGTCCCGATTTACAAGGGTTTG
>CAZGXD010000060.1:0-6263 GCA_964529625.1 uncultured Muribaculaceae bacterium | reverse complement strand
TTTCCCTATTTTGAGGTAGCCCAAAATCTTTTGCATTTAATACCTTATTAAAAACTTTATATCCTAATTCCTCTAAAGTATTTGAAATAACTTTTTTAAATAAACACTTTAAAATTATTAATTAAAGTTGATTTAATATACCAGTATCCAAATCATCCAACGTATATAAATGTTCAATACTTACATAAGCTTCTCTTAAGTTATTTTGTGTTGATTTCCACCCTATACCATCTGTAATCCAAACGAATTTCACTCCCTTAATTTTACTTAAATCCTTACCTAACTTTGCATAACTTCTTGCTGTTTCGTTAAGTTTAGAGCCACTAGTTCTATAAAAGTTAGTTTCAATTAATAAAAGTTCCCCCTTTTTATTTTTAACTACAAAATCAAATCTTTTATTAACATATGTCTCTTCATCTATTAACAAATGGTCTAAAGTATCAATTTTATAATATTCTTTAATTTCAGGAATAGTTGCTTCTTTTAAATAATCAACATTTTCTATTTTTCGAATATAACTTTCTACTATATCTTCCATTAAGTGACCAGTTCTATTTTTTCTTGCATTAGTATCAAGTCCAACTTCTACTCCAGTCACATAATCTACTAAATTTTTAATTCTTTTATTTTTAAATAAATCTACTAAACCACTTTCTCTTAACAGTTTAATATAATCTTCTGGTTCCCTATTCATTTTTTTAAAATTATATGAAATTAATTCTCCATCTATAATTTTTATTTCACCAGTTCTAATTGCAAGTAATATTGGTATAACTTCAATAACATCAGGATATTCTACTAATAACTTTAAAAATTCATTTTCAACATCATCTTTTCCAATTAAATAATTTAATAAATTTAATTGCATTTCTACTCTATTAACATTTTGATAAACTTTATTAAAATCAACATAGTAATCATAAGTTGCAATTGAATCCCTTAAACTTTTAATAATGTCTTCAAATTTTCTTTTCATTTTGTAACCTCCTTATTGATAAATCTAAATAATCTTTTTTATTATCTATTCCAATATACTTTCTATTTAATATTTTAGCTACAACTCCAGTTGTTCCACTTCCATTAAAAGGATCTAATATAAGATCGCCCTTATCAGTTGATGCCAAAATTATGTTTTTTAATATTTCTTTAGGTTTTTGAGTCGGATGTTTTCCATTTCTTTTCTCACTTGGTTTTGTTAACGAAGTTATCCAAACATCTTTCATTTGCTTCCCACCATTTAATTTTTTCATTAAATCATAATTAAATTTATGTTTTGATTTTTGCAAATCCTTTTTTGCCCATAATATAGTTTCAGTTGAATGAGTAAATGTCCGACAACTTATATTTGGGGGAGGATTAGATTTTTGCCAAGTAATATTATTTATAATCCTAAAACCCATTTCTTCTAATGCCATCCCTATAGAATAAATATTATGCATTGTTCCACTGATCCAAATTGAACCATCATCTTTTAAAATCCTTTTACATAATCTAATCCATTTTTTATTAAATTGATGTTTTTCTTGAATATTCCTTTTTTCATCCCAGTTTGCCTTTTTAACACTTACCATTTGCCCTGAATGACAAGTAATTCCTTCACCCGAAAGAAAATAGGGAGGATCTGCAAATATCATATCAATACTTCTACTTTTTATTTGTTTTAATTCTTCAAAAAAATCACCATGAATTAATACTAAATCTTCTTCTAGATAATATGGTTTTATATTCTTAATAATTTGTAATAATTGTTTCTTCAACATTTCCACGTTTATTACCATTTGAATTTATGCTTCTCTTAGCATTCACAACTTTTATATTATAATTTTTATATAAATCATTTATAAAAGAAGTATTATGATTTGACAACATCACATAAACACCCATTTTATCTAATTTTTCAAAACAATTAAATAATCTAACTTGCTCTTTTTTATCAAAACCATTTTCTGTATAACTAGTAAAAGTATCATCCTTTAAATTATCATAGGGGGGATCAAAATAAACAAAATCACCCTTTTTAGCACCTTTAACAGCCTCTTCAAAATCACCGTTGATAATAGTTATATTGTTATTATCAAAGTAATCATTAATAGCTTTGAAATTACTATTTTCAAAAGTGTTAATCTTTTTAGAATTATTAAATGGAACATTAAATTCATTTTTACTATTAACTCTATAGATACCATTAAAACAAGTTTTATTTAAATATATTGTTCTAGCTGCTTTTTCAATATCATTTAACTTATTATACTCTTCTCTATTTCTATCCCAACTTCTAACTTCATAAAAGTATTCTTTGTTATTTTTTTCTTCATGATTTTTTAATTTTTGAATTAACTTATTAGTTTTATATTTTAAACTTAATACCCTATATACATTTATAAGTTCATCATTATAATCATTTATAACTGCAATTTTTGGTTGTAATTCAAAAAATAAAGCCCCACCACCAATAAAAGGCTCATAATATATATTAAACTCTTTAGGCACCCTTTTCTTTATTTCATGAATAAGTTGCCTTTTCCCACCTACCCATTTAACAAATGGTTTTGGTTTAATCATATTAACATCACCCCTTTACTCTATAATAATTATAACATTTTTTAGATAATTTTAATAATACTATTTTCAAAAAATAAAAACCCTTATCATTTAAGGGTTATTTTCTATATGGGGCAAACTTTTAAGTTATTTTGAAAACTTGCCGCAAGTGATATCTGCATCGGTCACCCGTATATAGAGTATACCATGTTTGTTAATTGTTTTAAATATTAATGATATATATTATTTAATCTTGATTTATAAAAATCTTATATTCGTCTACTTTAATATTATAATCATCAATTATACTATTTATTAAATTAACTAAATTTTCTTCCTCGGTATTCATATCTTTTAAATTATTTTTAAGATTGAAATTAGTGTTTAAATTATCTTTCAATAAAAACTCTATTAATTTTTCAAAATCGATATCTAGTTTAAAACTATATTCTTCTATTATTTCATTTTTAAAATACAATTGAATTATGTTTTTCTTTTTAATTATTTCCATATTCTTCTTCTCCTAATATATTTCCATATTTTTTATCTCTGTTTACAAACGACTTTCTTCCGCCTTCTAAAATGTTTATTATATTTTCTTTGTCTTCAACTTTTTCTATAAAATAGTTTTTGTAAGTAATTTCATCTTTATTTTCAACATAAATATAATTAAAAGCATCACCATAAACCGCTAGAGTAGGATTATGTGTCACAAAAATTAATTGTTTTGATTTCTTTTTGTCCTTAATTATAGAAACCAAAGTATTACTGATATAATCGTTGTCAATATTGTCTTCAGGTTGATCAAATAATAAAATTGCTTCATTCAAGTCAAATAACATATCTAAATATGCTACGCTTTTAGTTCCAGGAGAAGCCTTAGATAAGTCTTCTAAATTCCCATTATTTATATTTTCAATAACGTCTTCATATGTTACTAATTCATTTAAATCAAATGGCAGTGATATTTTATAAAACGCTTTTTTAGGTTTGAAAATATCACTCGAAATATATTTTTCTAAATCTGATGATAAATCATTGTAGTTTATCTTTAAGTTTTTTTCACCTTCTATATATTTTCGAATTAATTCTATGTCACTACTATCGGATTTAGTTTTTGAAATAGGTGATGTTAAATTAGTCCATATTTCATCAATTAATTTTTCTGGAATACTATATGACGTTACGAACAAATATTTGTCTTTTTTTTGCTTTTTTATTTTCGGATTATCAAATTTAGCATTATCTAATAAAAAATTCGTTTTATTAAAATTAAGTAAAATTTCAAAGTTTTTGTTAATGTTACTTAATATATTTGACAAACTATTTCTTTGTTCTTGAATCACCTTTTGTGCAGCACTTCTTTTAATTAAAAGAGTTTTTATTCGAGCGTTGTTTTTTTCTATAATATCCTGGTACATTTTTAACATCGATTCATGTTTGTTGCGAAATTCTTCAAGTTCTTTCTTTTTATTTAAAAGATCAGTTGTATTTAACCCGAAATTATCCAATTCGTTAATAATATCCTCAATATTTTCTAATAAAGTTTGATATTTGAGGATTATACCCTCATATTTCAAATCCGAATGTAAACTAAAAAGAAAATAATCTAATTCTTTTAACGTTGTTAAAATGGATGTTATGTTTTTGTAATTTTTATTATAAGGTTTTATTTTCTTAGCTGATTCTATAATTTTCAATATCTGGAAAATTTTGTGTTATATATTCGTTTGCTAAATCTGGATTTAAATATATATTTGAAATTTGATCTTGTCTTAGAACGGCAAGCGAAGATAATTGCCCAGTAGCTATAGAGATATCATTATAATCAATTCCTTCTATATCTTCTATTTCTAATTCTTTATATTTTTTGATTAAATCATTATCTTTATTATATAACGTTTCAATAATAGCCAGGAGTAATGATTTACCGCTCCCACGTTTTCCTATTACTACATTTAAACCTGGAGAAAATTTTATTTGTTGATCTTTATCACCAAGTTTAAATTTAACTTCTTTCAATATACTAGAAGGTATAGGTATGTCGTATTCATTTGTCCTGATTATTCTTGATAATGGATCTAATACAGATAATTCAAATGCTTCAAAATATAGGTCTAAACTACCAAAAATAAAGTTGTTCTTGGATGGGGTGTACTCTTCCGCATTATGCCAATCACTAAAACTAAAATAAGCAAAGTAACTCCCGTATTTAACGACGTATTCATATATTGTGGCAATTTCTTCCGAATTAAAATTATGTGAATTATCTTTGATTTTTTTATATATTTCTTCTGAAATGAAATCTATTTCTTCTGTTGATTTGTTCTCTATGATTTTATTGAAGGAAACAGAACTGTCATAAAAATTTTTAGCCCATATATTTTTAGACTCAGTATTAAAAATCTCTTTTACATCGTAGGCACTGAAAACTTTATACATAGCATACTTTTTAATTTCTTTTGCTTCTTCTATTGGAATTTTCTTAATAATATTACTAATTCCTCTCGATTTATCACCTTCAGGAATAATAATAAATTTGCAATTTAATTTTGAAACAGCATTTAAAATATCTGGAAACGTTGGCTGGTTATCATCATATAAATCAAATATTGTTTTCTCTAATTCTTCACCATCAACATTGTTATCGAAGTAAACACCCATTTGAAAATATAAATTATTTGCTACATCGACATAAACATCTAGTTCAACGCCATTAATTACTTTAATTTTTTTATCTTTAATATACTCTTTTATTTCTGTGTAATAAAAATTAGAATAACAATTATGGTCGGTTATACTAAAAATTTTAACATCTTGAGCTAATAATGTGTCAACATATTCTTTGGCAGTCATTTCCTTTACTCGACTCCCATCTTTTCCTTTTGAATATTGTGAGTGCATATGCATATCACACTTTAACCATTCTTGCTTCATTTTTATAACTCCTTTTTTTATGATAAATTAAAAATAAATTTAATTTATTTATTCCGCATTAAGTTGTTGCATAATTAAATTGGCAAATAATTCTAAATCATACGTTCCAAACGCATCATTTTCCTTTATACCAATTTGAAAAATTACATTTGGATTATTTGTGCTTGATAGTATTTTAATTTCAAATGTGTTATCTTCTTTTTGAGAAAGGTAATAGTTCATTCCATCATTTTCGATACTAGGAATGTATAAATCATCGTTTGTAAAAGTTTGATTAGATTTTATGTAACTTTTTTTACCTCTTGATTCAACTTCTGGAATATAATTGAATTTTTTTTCAAAAGAATTTTTAAAGTCTTCTATTTTATTTTTAGCTAGATTTCTGCTTCCACTTTTTTTTCTTCTAAAATAGGCCGTTGCTTTAAAATAATCTCCAAAATTATCAATTGGAATTATTCTTTCTTGATTTTCTGTACCTGAAAAAATATATTCTATTTCTTTGTTTTTCAAATTAGAAATAATCCAATTATTTACTAAGTCTTCGGAAATAGGAATTTCTATTCCGGTTTGTGAAACTTTATTATATGTTTTAAAATTTTTATTCATGTAATCAATAATTGAATTAGAAAAGGAGTTACTTTTAAATCTGTTTTTCGTACCATAAATAAATTTGTCATTTAAAATTTCAAGTACAAATTGTGACGATTGAGAGTTAGGCATTTTAACTTCCAAATAAAAATCTTTTTCTTCATTCGAGGCAGAGATTATAATATCCGGCTTTGTAC
>CAZGXD010000059.1:0-6414 GCA_964529625.1 uncultured Muribaculaceae bacterium | reverse complement strand
TTTGATAAAAATAAATCCAGTCGATAAAGAATCTTTAAAATATTTATTAATAGATTATATTCTTAATGATTCTAATATGAAAGAAAATACTTTTTGTTCAATATACAATAGATTAAACAATGTATTTAATAACAATAGGTACTTAAAGTCATTGGATAACGCACGGGATAATTGGTTGGAACTGCCTATAAATGAAGTTACAGAAGTTATATTAAATTTCTTTGAATCATTTGAGGTTGTTGAAGTATAGTTTCTAGGTTGCATTTAGGTTGCAAAAACTTAAAACCACATAAATTATTTTAAAAAACGACAAACAATTTTAACTTAAAAAGTTAAATATGTACTGAAAACAAAGGGAAAGTGGTAACAAAGAACTAAATTTTATAGAGCCGTCTTTTTATTTTTGCTTCTTTTTCTTAGGAATAATTAAATATATTCATCTTGATCCTCCTTGGATTCAATTATTTTCTTAGGTTCTGGTAATTGTTATTTAGGCTTGTATTCAATATACTTTTGAATTGTTCTTTATCTTCATTTTCAGTTTTAGTTATAAGAACACCCTTAGTTTTACAGTTTAAATGGACAACCCTTTATTATTAAAGGGTTTGTCCATTTTTATTCAGTGGTATGTAGACTATTTTTATATCTAATTATTTTTTCTAATGGCACATATTTATAATTTAGTAAAGCATTGAACTGCATTTCTAATTTATTATAAATTTCATTATTATTATTATTTAATAGATAGATATCTTTTTCTATTAAACCACATGTTGCACTATTTAATGTCTCTTATATTTTCTTAACAGAAATTTTAGTATCTTTGGATTGTCAATCCTTTTTTAGACAATTTTAACAAAGACACTTTTTTTAATCTTTTTAGGTACGTTTTTTGAAAAATGAGTAGTTTTTATATCCTTTTTATTGAACAAAGATGCGATAATCTTCAAAAACTTTCAATAATATTTCATCAAAAAATTTAAAGTTTACGTTCTTGACAGAACTAATGAAAAATGGTAAACTATCATTAGATTTGTCAAAGGAGATTATTTATGGAGAAAATGTCTATAAAAGAATTTAAAGATAAAAGTAATATGGAAATAATAATTGAACTTATGAATAATAATAATGGATATATTACATCTAAACTAATTACTAGTCTTGGAATACATAGAATGTATCTTAGCATTCTTCAAAAAGAAAAAGTAATTGAAAAAGTTGCAAACGGTGTATATATGGATGTTAATAAATTAGAAGATTTTTATTATGTTTTTAGTATTAGTACTCCTAATGTTGTTTTTTCACATATGATGGCACTTTATTTTTATGGTCTATCTATAAAGGCACCAACTGAACAATATGATATTACTGTTTATAATAACTATTTTAATTATAAAATTAAAAATCATAATGTGTTTTATGTATCAAAGGACATTTATAATCTTGGACTTACTGAAATTGAAACACCTGCTGGAAATAAAGTTAAATCTTACGACATTGAAAGAAGTATTTGTGATATTATTCGTTCTAAAAAGAGAATGGATATTGAACATATGAAATATAGCGTTAAAGAATATCTTAAAAGAAAGGATAAAGATCTAATAAAACTTTCTGATTATGCAGAAAAAATGAGTATTAAAGAAGAAGTAATGGATTTTGTGAGTATTATGTATGAATAATATACAGATTAAAGATAAGGTAAGAAATATCGCCAATAAAAAGAATGTTGATTTTAATACTGTATTTAGATTATATATGTATGATAGATTTATTGAGAGGCTTGCTGTAAGTAAATATAAAGATAACTTTATACTAAAAGGTGGTTTTTATTTAAGTACTTTGTTTGGTGTTGAAAATAGGGCAACTATGGATGTTGATATAGCGATAACTAAAGTAATTTTTAGGGAAAGTAATATAAGAAAAATGTTAGAAAAAATAATTTCAATTGATATTAATGATAATGCTATTTTGGAACTTGCTAGCATTTCCACCATTAAAGATCAAGATGAGTATGGAGGATATAGAACAACAATAAATATTAAGTTAGAGAATATTAGGGAATCTTTTCATATAGATATTGTTATAGGTGACCCCATTACTCCCAAAGCAATAAATTACAAATACTTTCCAATACTAGGAGACAAGCACATTAATATATGGGCTTATAATATTGAAACAGTATTAGCAGAAAAATTAGAAACAATATTAAGCAAGGCTGAAGCAAGTAGTAGAACACGTGATTATTATGATATTTATTTAATTTATAAAATTTATTGGAATAATGTTAATAAAGCCCATCTCATAAAAGCGGTCGAAAAGACATTTAAAAAAACAAAATATGATGGAGATATAATTAATGCTTTAATAAAAATAAAAGATAGTGAAATTTTGAAAAGAAGATGGGAATCTTATTCGAGAAAAAATAATTATGCTAAAGATGTATCTTATGAGGAAGTAATTGAATGTTTAGAAGCTCTAATTAGAGTAATTGAACCAGTAATAGTTTAAATAAGAAAGCAAATTATGAAAAAGAAAATAGATTATCCTAAAATTTTCATTTCATATGCTTGGATCTCTTCCGAGTATGAATAAAGAGTTATGGATTTTGCATTAAGATTATAATTAGGTGGAGTTAAGATGTTAATTTTGTTTGCCTACTCCCTTTTTAAACTATATTTCTGATAAAGGATAAGTATAATTATTTAATTCAGTTTTTGGTGAAGCAATATTGTAAAACTTGGAATACTAGATTACAAGATTACAAGTATTTACTATGAAAGAAATGATTGCCTCGCATTAGGTAGTTTAAGTTATTTGCTTTGGTATACTTCATTTACCTTTTATTTTATTTTTATTAGGAATCGTATTAATAACTTAAAGGTAGTAATAACTATTTTAGGAATACCTATTGTTCTAGTATTTATAGTAATATATTTAATTACAAATAAAATCAGGGATAAAAGTTACTTCTAAAATTTTAAAACATAATTATTTATGATAAAATTAATTTAGGGATGGAAGTAGAGGTGAACCATGTTAATAATAAATTATAAGCAAGTATATGAGACAAGTGAATCAGGTGAAAAAGAATGGATTTTAATTTTGTATGATATTTCCGCAAACCATTATGTAGGTGTCCCTATTTATTCAAAAGAATGTGAAGGAAGTATTTATTTAAATTCAATCAATAAATATGCTATTTCAAACAAAATTAAAGACTATAATAGATCTAAAATGAAAAGATGTATTTATTTGCAAAATAAGCCTCTTAGATTATCTGAAAAAGACTATATTAAATTAATAACTTCTTGCAAAGATTCAGTAATTAACTATTTGAATGAAAATGTGGGGGATGGTATTGATGGCATTTCATACTTAAAGTGGTGCAGAGACAAATATAATCTTAATATGGAAGATGTCCAACCTAATAATTTAAAACAAAGCGGTATTTATTGGGTTAATATGGGAGTAAATATTGGTAGCGAATTAAGAAAATTGAGACCTGTAATTTTATGGAGATCAACAGGTGATAAAAAAACATGGACTATGATTCCGTTAACTACTAAAAAAAGAAATGATAATTACTATTTTCATTACAATCTAGAATGTTTAACAGAAGGTAGTGCAAAAATAGAAAATATTATGAATTATAGTTATAAAAGAATTTTGGCTCCGTATTTTTCTAAAGGTAAATTGGCTATCATAACTAAAAGGGATTATGAAGAAATTTCAAAGATCATTAAAAGATACTACTTATTTAAATAGATTAATCACTTTTTTTAAAAACTTTTTTTAAAAAGGTTGACTAAAATGCTATAAGAAGATATAATTTTATTACATTTAATTAATGCATGTATGTATTTGCATATGTGGAAGTGTGTGTTTCAAGAACTAGCTTTGCTAGTTTTTGCTTTATATAATTAATAATTACTAGATAACTGCATATAATATTAATACATTTAATTAGTGCACAGAAATGTGGTTTTTCACTATTAAGTGCGCCCCTTTAGAGGGGTTTTTTATTATCAAAAAACGGAAAATAACTAGAATGGTAATTATTCACGGAAAATTATGATAATTTAAAGAATAATATTAAAATAAAAGTAGTTGTTTACAGTGAAGTTGGGCTAAAAAATATACTGCTCTTAATAATTTTATGTATTAAGGGTTCTTTATTGGTTTTTAAAGGTAAGTTTTTTTATTTACACTTCTCATTTTATTTCAATATAATCACACTTTTCTGTTTATTATGCTAGTAATTTAAAGGTTTATTTGAGATAATTAATATAGAAAAGAAGTGGATTTAAATGGATAAAATAAGTGCGTTACAAATAGAAAATAAAACATTAAAAAGACAAAGTTCTAAAATAGATATGGAAATTAAAAAATTAAATTCTCAATTAAAAGATTGGGAAAATAAGTTTGAAACTGAAGTTTTAAAACAAATTGATAAGGCTATTAAATTAGTAAAGATGGAATATGAAAACCAAATTAATGAGCTTAATAAAAAAATAAACCAACTAGAATCAAAATTAAATACAAATAGTTCTAATTCAAGTTTACCTAGTTCTAAAAATGGTTTATAAACTAAAATTATTAATACAAGAGTAAAAACAGATAAACCTAAAAGTAGATAATTAGATAGGAATAAAAAGGTTCTAGAGTCTTTTAAAGAAGAAGAAATTACTGAAATAATTGAATATACTTTTGATAAATGTCCTAAATGTAATAGGATAGTACCTTAAAAGATATAGTATCTAGATATTAAGATTTTCAATTAAAAAATTGCTTGATGAAAAATCATATATAATAAAAGAATTAATTGATTTAAAAAATCAGTAATTTTTTGTGCGTTTTTATTTTGTTTAAATTTTCCGTGAATAATTATACTGAATAGTTTTTTTCCAAAAACAAAAAAACAATTAAAGTTGGAAACTATCCTAAGTTTTGCAGCAAAAACGTGCAAAGACCCTAGTTACAATGGTTTGCATGTGTTATTTATGTTGTGATATTTTTCATATTTTTGATATTTACATATTTTCCACTAAAATTTAAATTAAATTCTTTTGTTCAATTTAACTTTTTAATTGAACTAGTGAAAAAAATTGATATAAAAATTAATTTCAAAAACTATTTGCATATCGTTTTAAATAATTAGTTATTATGCTATAATTTTTATAGTTGATTAAAATATTTTTTGTTTTATAACCTTCTCCTAGGGGTAGTTTTTTTGTACAATTTATGATAATATGTTTATGCAAGTAAAAAATGTTAAATCATTTTTGCATGGGTACTGTCATTAGATGGAACCCTATTTTTTTTATAACTCTTATGTTGGTTGTAATATCTTAAAAAGGACATTTTAACAAGTGTGGCTGAATTTTTAAGTGAATTAAAAAAAGGAATAGAAAAAAAATTATATAATAGGAAAACAATAACTTAAATTAAACATAGGTATAATAATATTATAACTGTAGGATATTATGAAAATGAAACATTATCCGTTTATCATTATTATAAAGATGAAAAAGTAAATTTAAAATAAATAAAAAAGTATTAACGTTAGTTTAAACTAAGTTATAATTATAATTGTAATGGTTAGTTTCTAATTGTGGTATAATTAGATTGGTGATTAAAAAATGTTAATAGATTTTAATAAGGCAAAAAGTGCTTTTAAAGACTTTGTAAAAAGTTATGATGTAACTGATGCAAAAATAAACTTAAAACTTGTCCATACATATGGAGTTATAGATTTAAGTGAATATATTACTAAGGATTTAAAATTATCGAATGAAGATATTGAATTAGCAAAATTGATTGCTTTATTACATGATATAGGTAGATTTGAACAGGCAAAACAATTTGGCAATTTTATTGATTATGAAACATTAGATCATGCAGATTATGGGGCAAAAATATTATTTGAAGATGGATTAATTAGAGAGTTTATAGAAAGTAATATCTTTGATAGTATTATTGAAAAAGCAATTAGGAATCATAATAAATATTGTATTGAATGTGGGCTATCGAAAAGGGAATTACTACATGCAAAAATAATAAGAGATGCCGATAAAACGGATAATTTTAGAGTAAAAGCAACTGAAAGATTAGAAAATATAGCAAATGGTTTTGATGTAGATAAAATGCAATATGATTATATTTCTGATAAAATATATAATGTATTTATGAGTAAAAGAACCATTATAAGTAAAGAGCGAGAAACTAAATTGGATATGTGGGTTTCTTATATTGCCTTTATTTTTGATTATAATTTTATTTTTGGTTTAAAATACATAAAAGAAAAAGATTATATTAATATTTTGGTAGATAGAATAGATTATAAAAATCAAGATACTAAAGATAAAATGGAAAACATTAGAAAGTTTTCTATTGATTATATTCAAGAGAAGATTG
>CAZGXD010000058.1:0-6477 GCA_964529625.1 uncultured Muribaculaceae bacterium | reverse complement strand
TTATCAGCAATAGTTACAATAAACTCTGAATTAGTAGGTTTGGCTTTATCAATATCAACACTATGACCAAAAATATCCTCCATTAGATCCCAATTACCTCTATTCCAACTAACCTCAATTGCATGCCTAATCGCTCTCTCTACCCTTGATACTGTTGTATCAAATTTATTGGCTAATTCCGGATATAATTCTTTTGTTATTCCACCAATAGTTTCTGGATATTCATAAATAATACTAATCCCTTCTCTAATATATTGATATCCTTTAATATGAGAAGGAATTCCTAACTCATGTAAAATTTTACTAATTGAAATTTGTAAGTTATTATGATGAAAATCAATATTTTTTTTCACAGTTATTTTATTTTGACTCTCTATAATTCTCTTTTCTAAATCTGACAATTCAAATGGTTTTAAAATAAAATAATTTACTCCAAACTCTGAAACTTGTCTAATTACATCACTAGAATTATAACTAGTTGCTACGATAACTTTCTTATCAATTTTTCTCCTTTGCATCTCTTCTAATACGTAAATTCCATCCTTTTTGGGCATAATTAAATCTAAAATGATTACATCATATCGGGATTGCTCTTTATCAATTAAATCAATTCCCTCCAACCCATCATAAGCAAAAAAATCAATTCTAATAAATTTGTGACTGCTAAAATACTCCTTAATCATGTCTACTAGGTTAACATTATCATCAACCATTAAGACTCTTATGGTCTCCATTTTCTTCTCCCTTCAAAGTACTGCCTCACATATTATATATTATAGCATAATCAATAATTTGATTCTAGAGTTTTTTTTATCTACTTTTGTCTTCTTTTAGCTTTTTTTGATAAAAAAAGTCATTGTTTTGCAATAACTTCATTTATAATTGTTAAAAATTTTTTTGGATTAGTTGAGGCTCCCCCAACCAAAAACCCAGAAATACTCTTTATTTGATTTAGAGTTTTAATATTATTATGATTAACACTACCACCATAAATAACTCTTATGTCATCATAATCATACTTTTGTTTAATAATCATTTTAAGATAATTAGTGGTCTGTTCAATATCATTATTACTAGCAACTTTATTAGTTCCAATCGCCCAGACGGGTTCATAAGCAATAATAACATTATCTAACATTTCAGAAGTAAGCCCATCTAAGGCATTAATTAATTGGCGCCGAAGAACAAGATCAGTTTTTAACATTTCTCTTTCCTCTAGGGTTTCACCTACGCATAACACTACTTTTAAGTTGTGCCTAATCGCTGCTATTACTTTTTTATTAATTAATTTATCCTTTTCATTTAAATGTTTTCTTCTTTCACTATGTCCAATAATAGTATATTTTATTCCCATACTAATCGCTTGACTTGGTAAAATTTCACCTGTATAAGGTCCCCCTTCTTCAAGAAAAGTATTTTGAAGTCCTACTTGATAGCCATTTCCTAAGAAATAAGAAATATAAATACTTGTCGGACAAATAACAACTCTAGAATCAAAAAACTCTTTATTAATTATCTCCAAATAATTATTCGTTTCTTCAAAGTCCATCGTTGTTTTTAAGTTTCCAATTACTATCTTTTTCACACTATCTCCTTTCATTTTCGATCATTTAATTTATAAAAATATTTTATTTGTTGATATAACCTTTTATTCCTTATCCTTTTTCTCATTAACTTTGCTTTTACAAAAAAAGTAATTTTTAATAAATCTATTTTCTTTATTATTAATAAATAAATTAATAAAAAATCCTTATTTTTAAATAAACCAATTAAAAACCTTTGATATAATCGCATTTGCTTTTTTGATAAGGGATACATTTCTGAAATAGTTAAAATTGATTGATCAATTAATTCCTTTCTCTCTTTTAATGACATATCTATTTTAGAAATCTTACTAGTAATAAGAGCAAGAGTACTATTAATAATTAACTCATCACGCTTATCAAAAGTAACATGATTACCTTTTATTCTTCTAATAACTGATAAATAATTTAAATGTTCCGGGCTTATCGAATTAATTAATGAATCTCGGCGCTGTAAATAATGATAATTAACATTATCTAAAAAAACATGTTTTTTTACTTTTTTACTAATTTCATTACTAAAAACTAAATCTTCGTAACATCTTATACTTTCATCAAATAAAGTCTTTCCAATTAAATTTCGATGATATAATTTCCCCGTTGAATAAGTAGAAGTACAAACCTCCTTATTATTAATACGCATCGCATTTATATAAAATTTTTCTTGTAATTGAGGAGCATCAAAATAAAGAACTCGTTTTCCATGTTTAAACCAGTATATTTTTTTAATTTCCACTAAATCAGCTTGGTTCTCTTTAGCAGCGATTATAGTTTTTGAAATAGTGTCATCATCAATAAAATCATCACAATCACAAAAAAAGAGATAATCACCTTGGGCGACTTTCAAGCCTTCATTTCTAGCATAACTAACGCCTTTATTTTCAGATAAGGCAATTATTTTTACATTTTTATATTTTTTTTCATATTTTTTTATTATTTTTAAATAATTGTCTTTTTTATTATCATCTATTAAAATATATTCAATATTTTTATAGGTTTGACGCATTAACGAACTTAAAGTTAAATTAAGATATTTCTGAGCATTATAAATTGGGACAATTAAACTTACTTTTTCCATAATTAACACCAATTCCTTTTATTTAAATATATTATTCCTTATTATTAATAATGTCAATACCTGGTAATACTTTTCCTTCAAGCATTTCTAATGAGGCTCCACCACCAGTTGAAATATGGGTAAATGACTCTTTATAACCCATTTCAATAACTGCTGCAGCTGTATCCCCACCACCAATAATAATCGTACTATTAAGATGGGCTAAATGGTTGGCTAGGGCTTTAGTTCCTTTAGAAAAGGGTTCTAATTCAAATACTCCAACTGGTCCATTCCAAATAACAGTTTTACTTTTATTTAAATATTCTTTAAACAAATAAATTGTTTTCGGACCAATATCCAATCCAAT
This sequence comes from uncultured Muribaculaceae bacterium, assembly GCA_964529625.1. Classification (GTDB taxonomy): domain Bacteria; phylum Bacillota_I; class Bacilli_A; order RF39; family UBA660; genus DUPI01. Next base: position 3,470 of record CAZGXD010000058.1, on the reverse strand, counting down.
CTCTTCAGCTTCTAACTGATCTATTAATTTAATTGTAGTTGAGGCTAGTTCTTTTATTTCTTTACTACAAACAACATCAATTGGCAAAATAATTTTAGAGCCATATTGATTTAAAATTTCTTTGCAAAAATCAATTCGTTCAACATCAACTATTGATTTCCCTACTTCAAACCCCCTAGCAACTAAAAAGGTAAAAGCCATTCCTCCCCCAATTAATATATAATCTGCTTTTTTAACTAAGTTTTGAATTACTCCAATTTTATCTTTAACTTTTGCTCCCCCTAAAATAACAGTAAAAGGTAGAATTGGATTATCCATAATCTCACTAATAGCTTTTACTTCCTTTTCAACTAAAAAACCAATTCCACTTGGGATTAAACTGGCTATTCCTACATTTGAAGCATGAGCCCGATGACTAGTTCCAAAAGCATCATTAATATAAATATCTCCTAATGATGCCCAGTAGGTTGCAAGTCTAGAATCATTATTACTTTCTAGATTATTAGGAACATCTTCAAATCTAGTATTTTCAATTAATAATACTTCCCCATTTCCCAACTTATTTATTTCTTGTTCTAATCTTTCTCCTCTAGTTTCAGAAACAAAAACAACTTTTTTATTCAATAATTCACTAAGTCTTTTTGAAACTACTAATAACGAATTATTAAGTTTATCAGTTTCAGTTTTAATTCGTCCCAAATGAGACATTAAAATTACTTTAGCCCCTTTTTCTAAGGCATAATTTATTGTTTCTAAATTACCCCTAATTCGATTATCATCAACAATTACTCCCTCTTTAATCGGTACATTAAAATCACATCTAATAATAACCTTTTTCCCAACTAAATTAAAATCCCTAATTGTTTTCTTCATTACGACTCCTCCAATTATAGCGATTCATATCCATTTGATAATTATGGGCTATTTGCTCTTCTGTTAAAACCCCATCATATAATCTAAAGGCATAAATATAAACAGGTGACGATGATTTTTCACTATATTTACCTATTAAAAAATTATCAATAGTTAATGAAACATCAGTTCCCAACTCCAAAAACTCTCCATCACCATATACTTTTAAATTATAATTAGAACCACTTTTTTCCATAGTTAGAGTTAAAGTATGAACGGTATCAAATTCATGTAAATTTGAACTTTCTATATTAATAATTGATGGATCATTATCAAACACTTTAATACTTCCATCATCATATACATTAAAACCATTTAAGCCTAGCCCAGAATTACTAAATTGCCAATCCCCACTACTAGGTTCATATCCTTCATAGGCAATTTCAATTGTTATACTATTATTATTAAAAGTAGAAGAATTCAAAACTTTAATATGTTTATCATTGTTTCCTAACTTAATTCTATTTCCATCCCAATCAATAGTGGCACCATTTTCTAACTCTCCATTATAAGAATCACCTTCAATATTTTTCCAAATAATAGGTGACCCATTAATGCTTTCATAACCATCATACATAATTTTTAAATTAGAAATAGTATATTTATTAATTCCTGCTACAGTTCCAGTATATTCATATTCATTAATATTATTTTCTAAAACTCTTACTAAAACAGTCGAATTAAGATCTATTTTTTCTTTTGTTCGTGGATTAATTGTCTTTTTATCAAAATAACCACCTTCAGTTAATTCCCAAAGTTCAATAAATACAAAGTCATTTACATCTGTTAAATTAAAATTATCTTTATTTTGATTAACATAAACTTCTGTTGCTAGTTCAACATCCTTTTTTAACCTTTCATATTCTTTATCATCTGTTTTTTCAATTAAAGAAACAATATTTGGAAAAGCTATTAAAACTATGAGTCCTAACACTACTAAAACTCCTAGCAATTCAATTAAGGTAAAAGCTTTTTCCTTTTTCATAAATCACCCTTTTCTTCCGTTTTTTATCTTTTTATTTATGATAAAATAAAGAAAGAAAATCACTAATCCTTCTTTATAAATTAATCGATAATCTTAATCTAACAATTGTTTTAATTATTAATATTATTCAAATCTAGATAAATATTTTGCTACTCTTACCATTTGAGCACTGTAGCCCATCTCATTATCATACCAAGCCATAATTTTTACTAATTGTTTCCCATTATCATCTAATACATTAGTTAATTGTCCATCAACTAATGCTCCTAAATGAGAACCAATAATATCACTTGATACAATTGGATCTAAAGTAAAGGCAATTGTTTCATTTTGATTTTCAACAAACATTTTATTAATCATTTCAACAGTTACAGCTGTTTTTAATTGTAACGTTAAATCGATAATAGAACCTGTTATAGTTGGAACTCTAAGAGCAGTTCCATCTAGTTTTCCCTTTAAATTTGGAAGTACTAATCCAATCGCACTAGCAGCCCCAGTTGATGATGGCACGATATTGGCTGCTGCTGCCCGTCCCCGTCTTGAATTAGCTCCCTTTTTATGAGGAACATCTAACACTGTTTGATCATTTGTATAAGCGTGAACTGTGGTCATATAGCCCTTTTCTAATCCGAAATGTTGATCAAGTAAATAAAGGACTGGGGCAAGACAATTAGTCGTACAACTTGCCGCACTAATAACCTTTTCACTGCCATCTAAAATATTTTCATTAACATTATAAACTATTGTTTTTAAATCCCCTTTGGCTGGGGCTGAAATAATAACCCTTTTTGCTCCTGCTTCAATATGAGCCATAGAACTTTCTTTACTAGTAAAAATTCCTGTACATTCAAAAACTAAATCAACTTCTAATTCACGCCAAGGTAAATTAGCCGGATCCTTTTCGGCAAAAACCTTAATTTTTTTATCTTTAACGATAATATAATCATCTTCATAACTTATTTCATCAATCATATAACTACGATGACTAGTATCATATTTTAATAGATGAGACAACTGAAAGGCATCAGTTAAGTCATTTATTGCGACGACTTCAAATTCTTCATCATCTTCTATTAATCGATAAATTAATCGTCCTATTCTTCCAAAACCATTAATTGCTACTCTTTTCACTTTTTTCCCTCTTTTCTCTATTCATGAAAACAACTACCACCAATAAATTCCCGTAAAATTGAATCATTTGGAACATTATCACTTGGAATTGGTAAAAAACTTCTTAAAAAATTAATTAATCTAAGAGCTTCAGGATATACTTCATCATTTTCATCAACTGAAAACAACAATGGTTCAGCATATGTTTTTAATACTCCTAATTCATAAACTAATGCTGAATTAACTATAATATCAGCCTCATCTTGATATTGAAAAATATATTTTTCTTCTCCTTGTCGGATTCGAGGCCACATATGTAAGGTATCCGATGCATTATAACCTCTATATTTATTATCTCTAACAATTCTTCTTAATTTTCTTGTATCACTAGTATGAATACGATTATGCAAATCAATATTTAATTGGGTTAAAGGACTTATATAAATTTTATATTTATTTCTTT
>CAZGXD010000057.1:0-6732 GCA_964529625.1 uncultured Muribaculaceae bacterium | reverse complement strand
AATTAATAATTATGGATAAATCTAGTTTGTTGGCTGCCTGCCATAAATCTTTAAAGCTTTCTAGAACTTCTTTTCTAGTACTTTGATTATCATAAGCATATTGAAGCCCAATTGGAACTATATCATCAAAAGCAAACTCCTTTTCTAATTGATGATATTTATTAACTAAAATTAAATAATCTTTTGAAGTATCTGTTTGTTTAATATCAGTATAAAATTCCTTATCAGCCCCAGCATTAACAACACTAATAATATCTGATATTTCTTTTTCTTCATTTTCTTTTTTATAATTTAAATAAGCATTTAATTTATTTTCAATAAAATATTTTTCCTTAATTATTGGAGTTATATATTTATTATATTCAGATTGTATTAAGTCCTCTATGTTTTCTTGATTTAATTTTTCATTTATGGTTTTAATTTCTTCATTAGAATACCCTGTCTTTCTTAATTTATAAGAAATACTATTAGTATAATTGATATATAGCCAACTTCCACAAATTAAAAATATCATAATAAATATATATATTATTTTTTCTTTTGTCATGTTATCACCTACTAAAATTATACCTCTTTTTAAAAGGTTTTACAAACAAATCATTAAATATGCTTAAATAACATAAATATAGAGAGACGAGCAATTATAAAGGTGTTAATTACTAGTGCTAAAAAAATAAAATTGTTGTAGGAAATATAGAATTTAATAATTAAAAAAGGAATTTAATTAAAAGCAATGTATATTGATAATAAAGGGATAAAAAGTCTTTTTCCTAATAAATTATGATTAAAAATATTTTAATCACATAGGAAATATGATATAATTATTGTGATAGTTGGATAGGTCTAACACTAGTATCAAGGTGCTAGTTATATATATTTTAATGCTTTTATCATGCATTTGTATGGTGATATTGAGTATTGGGAGGTAAATATGAAATTAAGTAATCTTACGAAAGAAGAATTGTTAAATTATATTGAAGAAACAGAAATGAATTCAGGCAAATATGGTCTTTTTTGGGATTGTGAAAAAGAACCTGAACAGATTGTAGCAGAATGTGACCTAAAATTGCCAATATTAGAAGAGGTTAAAAATAAAAATATAAATAATGAGAATTTAATTACAAACCTACTAATTGAAGGAGATAATTTTCATTCTTTGAGTGTTTTAAATTATACTCATAAAGAATCTATAGATGTAATTTATATAGATCCACCATATAACACTGGGAATAAGGATTTTATGTATAACGATAAATTTATAGATGTAGAAGATGGATATAGACATAGCAAATGGCTTAATTTTATGGCGAAAAGATTGAAATTAGCAAAGAATTTATTAAAGGATGATGGAATTATAATGATTTCAATTGATGGTAATGAAGTGGCACAACTAATGTTATTGTGTGATAGTATTTTTGGGGAACATAATAAATTGACAACACAACACATACAAGTTAGATATGCTAACAAATCTTTGAATGAAAAAAAGGATTTTCAAGAAATGATAGAATACTGCTTAATATATGCTAAAAATTCAAGTAGTTTTAATGCTAATAAACCAACCCAAAAATATAATCTTGAAAAATTTAATTTAAAAATAATTGAAAATAAAGAACCAGATAAAATTATTACAATTGGAGATAAAAAAGTTGATATATTTTTGAAGGGTTCATATGAAATTACAAAAGAAGAAGGAAATATTGAGTTGTTCAAAGAAACTTGGTTATCGGGTTCAATTTACAGTGGAACAGGTCATGGAAAAACCTACCAAAGGATATGTGAGCCAAGACTTGAAGAAGATGGACTTGCAACTTTATATAAAATTTATGGATTAGGGGAAGATGGGTTAGGATATAGATATATGATTAATCCTCTTCAACCGAATAAAAATCGTGGGAAAATGTTTACTAAGGTGCCAATAAATATTAAAGATGCAATATTAGATGGAAGTTATGATAAACCGTCACCAATAGTTAATTTTTATGATTTTAGTGCAGACTTTGGAAACATAAGGCATGAAGGTGGCATCGGTTTTAATAATGGAAAAAAGCCAATTAAGATGTTAAAACAATTAATAAATTATCATCCAAATAAAAAGGCAATTGTACTAGATTTTTTTGCTGGTTCAGGAAGTACAGGACATGCTGTGCTAGATTTGAACAAAGATGATGGTGGAGATAGAAAATTTATTATTTGCACTAATAATGAAAATAACATATGTGAAGAAATTACACATCCTAGAATTAGAAATGTTATTCAAGGATATTCAGGAAAAGAAGGTTTGGGTGGGAATCTTAAATATTTTAAGACTGACTTTATTCATAATAATAATAATAGGGATCAATTATATTTTGATTTAACAGAAAAATGTATTCCAATGTTGTGCATAAAAGACAGTAATTTTATTGAATACAAGATTACTGATGAATATAAAATATATACTAATGAAAGTAATACTCAATATACATGTATTTATCATGGGATGTTCGGAAATAAAGAAAAAGAATTTATTAATGAATTAAAATTAATTAAAGAACTAAAAACAGTATATAAATTTTCATTAAGTGATACTGTTGATAGGAAACTATTTGAAGGTGTTGAAAATTATAATATCGAAGCAATTCCTTATAGAATAATTGAAATGTATAAACAATTAGTGAAGTTAAGTAAGGAGAATTAAAATGAAGGTATTAAAGGCATATCAAAGTGAAGTAATTGATAAATTAATGAGTAGGGTTGGAATTTTTCTACAAGAAAGTGGAAATGAAACATTAATTTTTCAAGCGCCAACAGGTGCTGGTAAAACTTTTATTATGACAAAATTTATTGAAGAAATGATAAAAGAATATGAAGAAGATATATGTTTTTTGTGGGTTAGTATTGGAAAAGGGGAACTTCATAAACAAAGTTTTAAATCTGTAAAGAGGGAATGTGGATTATCGATAGAATGTTCTCTACTTGAAGATGAATTTTTTGGGTCAAGAGAATATATAAATAGAAATGAAATAGTATTTTTAAATTGGGAGAAAATAAGAACTAAAAATAAAGCAACAGGCGATTGGAAGAATGTTGCAATGCAGGATAAAGAGACTATTAATTTTATTGAAGTGTTAGAAAATACTAGAATCCTTGAAAGAAAAATAATATTAATTATAGATGAAAGTCATTCAGGAGCAAAAACGGATAGAGCATTGGAAATAAGAGATGAAATAGTAAAACCTGACATTACAATTGAAATGAGTGCGACCCCTGTTCTTGTTGGGAATAGTGATTCTAAAGTTGTTGTGAATCCAACAGATGTTATAAACGAAGAAATGATAAAGAAACAAGTATTAATTAATCCTAATATTGATGCTATAGCAGATAATGAATTGGATTCACAACAACTTATAATGGAGTGTGCTATTGAAAGAAGAGAATCATTAGCAAGAAAATATAAAGCCCAAGAATCTAATGTTAATCCCTTAGTGCTGATTCAACTTCCTAATGCAGATGCAGGAGAAGATAAAAAGAATGCAATTATTTCTCTCCTAAGAGCCAAAGGAATAACAGAAGAAAGTGGTCGGGTAGCTATTTGGTTAAGTGATGAGAAGATAAATAATGGAGTAGATCAATTGTTAGGAATAGATGGAAAAGTAGAATATTTAATATTTAAACAAGCAATTGATACAGGGTGGGATTGCCCTAGAGCACAAATACTTGTTAAGTTTAGAGAAACAAGTAGTATTGTTTTTGAAATCCAAACTGTGGGTAGAATATTAAGAATGCCAGAGGCAAAGCACTATATGGATGAAGATCTAAACTCAGCATATGTATATACAAATATACAATCAATAAATGTTAAAAAAGAAATATATAATCCTAATATTATTAAAACAATGGTTTCAAAGCGAAGAGAAATCTATACTCCTACAAAATTAAAATCATACTACAAAGCTAGGGTTGACTTTGGGGATGTAACTTCTAGTTTTTATTTAGTGTTTGAAAATGAATTTTGCAATTATTTCAAAATTGAAAATGATAAACTTCCTGATTATTATGAAAATATGGAAAAATTAAGACAACATAATATTAAAATGGATTTTGATAAAATGGACACTATAATAAAAGATGGAGTGTTATCTAGTAAAATGATAGATGAATTAAAAGAAGAAATTGTAAGAGATAGTTTAGCTGTAAATTATAGTGAAAATGATTTATTTGCACAATTTAATACTATTATTAAAAATAATTTAAATGGATTCGCTCCTCGAAGATCAATGTCTACGGTTAGAGAAGCAATATACTTTACATTTAAAAAGCAATTAAACTTGAATACTGCTAGAAATGGGGCAATATATATTCAAAATATAATTGTTAAAAACGATGACATATTTAGTATTATATTAGATAAAGCAACTAAGGTATATAAGAAGATACATGAATTTGAAGTAAGACAAAAAGTTCCAGAAAAAATGGATGAAGAATGGGAAATACCTATAACAAAGAATTTTAATCCAGAAATCCATCAAGAAAAACAAATTGAATTATCTTTATACCAACCATTTTATGTTAGGATGTCAGCAAATGGAAAAGTCAATGAGTTGGAACTAAGTTTTTTAGAATATATCAATACTATGCCTAATAAATATGAATGGATATGGCAAAACGGACAAGAGCATATGGCAACAAACTTTGGTATAAGAAAAGAAGATGGTTCAACATTCCAACCTGATTTTATAATTAGGTTTAAGGATGGAAGAATTGGCATCTTTGATACAAAAGGTGTTGGACAAAGAGAAGATGATAACTTAATAAAAGCAACGGCTTTACAAAAATATATTATAGAAGAACGGTTTAAAGGAAAAAATATCATTGGAGGATTAGTAATTAAAGATGGGGTACACTTTAAAGTTAACATACAGGAAGAATATAAACCATATAATGAAGCACCAGAAGAATGGGAATATTTTGAAAATCTATAATTATTAATTACAAGTAGTTATTGTAATACAATAATAAGGGGATTATAATAATTAAAATGTAGTTGCGTAGTTATAAAATAGGTATTCATTTTTTGTCTCTAGTAATTGATTGTATGGTAAAAATGTTTATGTTAATTTTAATAGTGAGTTATCAAATAATAATTTGTATGGATTAGATAATGATATTTAAGTGGTAAAGCAAAATTAGAATTTGAATTTAATAAAGGTTCAATATTATAGGAATTTTAATAAATATAGTATAATTATTTATGGAGGGAAGGTATGGTTATGAATAAAAAAATAGAACAAATTGAAAAACTAGTATTAAAACTTAAGTCATTAATACCTTTTACAAGTGGCGAATTACAAAGATTAAATGAAGAATTTGTTATTGAATATACTTATGATAGTAATGCAATTGAGGGTTCAACTTTAACTTTGGATGAAACTGCTTTAGTTTTAAAAGAAAATATAACAATTAGTGGAAAACCTTTAAATGACCATTTAGCAGCTATTGGGCATAAAGAAGCTTATTATTATGTAGAAGGATTAGTAAAAAATAAGGAACCTTTAACTGAAAATCAAATCCTTGATATTCATAGTTTGGTGTTAGTGGATCGTCCACAAGATAAAGGTAAATATAGAAACTTACCAGTAAGAATAATGGGGACAAGTGCAGTATTATCAGAGCCATATATGATTAAAAAACATATGGAAGAATTGTTGGAATGGTATCATAATGAAAATAATTTAAACCTACTTGAGAAATTAACTTTACTACATTTGAAATTTGAAACAATTCATCCTTTTATAGATGGAAATGGAAGAACAGGACGTTTAATATTAAATTTAGAATTAATGAAAAATGGTTATGTTCCGATAAATATTAAAAACAACAAAAAAAGAAAATATTATGATGCCTTTAAAGTTTATAATGAAAATAATAATTATGAATTGATGTTAGATTTAATTTGTGATTATTTAATAGAAGAAATCACTAGAGTTATTAAAATAAAAGAATAAAACTACTATGAGACCATGGTAGTTTTTTGTAAAAGGATAATATTTGGAAAAATATTATCCTTTTACAAAATGTTTGTAAACAAATCATGAATTACAGTTAAATAACATAAAATATATAGAGGTGAATTATGAAAAAAGGATTAAAACTAATAATGATATTAATAATGATGTTTCCATTTTTTTCTGTTAAAGCAGAAGAGCAAGAAATAGAAGAAACTTTAGCCCCAACGGCTAAAAGTGCGATTTTAATGGAGGCTAGTACTGGAGAAATAATTTTTGAAAAAAATGCCCATGAAAAACTTGCTCCAGCATCAATGACTAAAATAATGACCATGTTATTAATTATAGAAAATATAGAGAGAAAAGTAATTAATTGGGATGATATTGTTACGGTTAGTGAAAATGCTTCTAGAATGGGTGGTAGTCAGATTTTACTTGAAACTGGGGAAAAAATGAATGTTCGCGACTTATTTAAAGGAATTGCAATTTCTAGTGGTAATGATGCCTCAGTAGCCCTAGCAGAACAAATATATGGGACAGAAGCTAATTTTGTAGCAATGATGAATAAAAGGGTTAAAGAATTAGGACTTAGAAATACTAATTTTAAAAATGTTCATGGTCTTGATGAGGCTAATCATTATACAAGTGCTTATGATATGGCAATGATGGCAAAAGAAATAGTAAAATATAATGATGTATTAAAATATACTGCAATTTATGAAGATTATTTAAGGATTGATAGTCC
>CAZGXD010000056.1:0-6828 GCA_964529625.1 uncultured Muribaculaceae bacterium | reverse complement strand
TTCTATTTGATTATACATTAATTATTATATGAATGTCAAGCGATTTTAATACCTAGAAGAGGAAACTTTAAATGAAAAATTAAATTGAACACCTCATTCAATTAAATTATTCATTAAAACCATGTTTAATTACATCTTCCTCTATTATTTAACAATGAATCCTTTTTATTAAGGATAGTTTTCATTTACATGGATTTATTTATATTTCCAAATAAATTATATTTATATTTGATACGTAATTAATTTTGCTCCTATTAAATTTGCTGGATTATTCGGTTCTTTTATTTTAATATCTTCAATCAATAGAAATGGGTTATTTTCAACACTTATTCTATCTTCTATGCTAAAAAAATCATATTTTTCCTTTCTTAAAATTAGAAACACGTTCATTTCCTTATTCTTATCAAAATGCTTATCAATCACATAATTAAAGACCTTTTTAGGGTTCTCCATATGCCACATTCCCCTTATTCTTAAATCAGTTATTCCGAGTGGATCAACTCTTTTTAATTTTCCTATTTCGTTTGTATAAACAAATTCAATATCATGTATTTCTTCAATACCAGTTTTAATTTTAGTTTTAATTCTAGAATAAATTTCATCTGGTGCAGAATAGCAATCACCATACACAATAATCAAACACTTCAATTTATTTTTATTAACATTGCCTACAAAATATATTAAATCCTTTTCTTCCCAACCACCCAAATCATCTTCACAATGCTTACATGAATTAGTAATCATTAAAGAATCATTATGTAATTTCTGTTTAGGATATGAACTATTTAAAACTAATGAATTAAATCCTTCCATTTTTTTAACTTCGATTGCATCTCCACCTCTTATAATTACATCTGGGGGATTACTTACATTTCCTAAATATGAAAATATTTCATTATATTTATTTAATGCTTCCTCATCAGTAAAACTAAAAGAATTACAAAAAATATCCTTAACAAAAACTTCTAATGCGTCCCCCATATTATTTGCTCTATTATTTCCAACATAAAATCTTAATAATTCGTTAGAACCATATATTGTCATATTATTCATAGCTTTTAAAATATTACTTTTCATTTCCTAAAACCTCCAAACTAAATTTAATTTGTTCTGCAACTGCTTTTGCAAGATTAATAGGCACAGCATTCCCTATCATTTTATAAGCCGTTGCCAAATCATTATAATAAAAGATAAAGTCATCTGGGAAAGTTTGAATTCTAGCACATTCTCTCACAGATAATCTTCTATACAGTTTTTCTTTGCCTGGTTCAAATATTCTTTTATTTTTTTCAACTTTAATCATTTTAGGGGCTTGTGGATGAATTGGTGCATGTCTACCACCAGCTTGAATCGTAAATGATGGTTCTTCCCAACCCCTAACCCGATTCCTAGACATATATATTGTTGAAAAAGTTCCAGTCATATATTCATGATTAGGTATTTTACAATATTTAGCATTTGTTTTGTTTTTTTCTTTTGCAGGAATAGCAATATCTTTTAAATCATATATTGTATCTTTTAAAGTTGGTTTCTTTTTTAACGGTTCTGGAAATTTAAAATTAACATTTAAGTCTTTTCTAAAACCCACATAAAAAACCCTTAACCTATCTTGGGGAACATTATAGTCATTGGCATTTAAAAGTTTAATATGCATTTCATAACCCATTTTCTCAAATAATTTAATAAAATTATTAACAGCTTCTTGATGTCTTTTTGATAACATCCCTGATACATTTTCAACTACGAAAAACTTTGGCTTTTTATCCTTTAATATTCTAATAAAATCATAAAATAGTTGACCCCTTGAATCTTCAATACCTTTTAAAGAGCCTGCTTCACTCCAACTTTGACATGGAGGACCCCCTATAATTCCATCACAATTAGGTAATTCATTTGAAGAAACTTTTCTAATATCTCGATAGTCTAAGGGAGTTTTATGATTTTTTTCGTATGTTTCCCAAATGGATTTATCATATTCATTTGCATAAACAATTTCAAATCCAGCTTTTTCAAATCCCAAATCTAATCCACCTGCACCAGCAAATAAACTAAGTATTTTAAACTTATTCTTCTTCATATTCATATGATTACCTCCTCTAGCAATTATATCTTAAATCGTAATTAATATTATAACATTAATTTATCCTTTTTTTAAATTTATTAAAAAACTATTAAATAAAAATTAGATAGGTTCAAGCACCTTATTTAGATAATAAGCATATAAATATAATGAAGAATAAAGGAGAGTGCTTAATTTGAAAAAAGATCGAAATTATGGAATGTCATCATATCCAATGTATCAAGGGAATCCTATGATGATGCAATCAATGCCAGGAATGTCACCAACTATGCCAGGAATGATGCAACCGATGCCAGGAATGACACCAATCCCAAATATACTACAAGAACAACCTGGATTTCAACAACCCAGTAGTCAACAAATGGGGGGAACTAATCAAGAAATCACTAAAATAAATCACCGTTTAGATACTATTGAACGTCGTCTTACAAATTTAGAAAATGTTTGTGGAACAAAAAAACCAACCACCCATGATAGTAATTATCAAATGATTTAAAAACACATATGTGTTTTTTTTATTAAAAGCGACCACCACCGCCGCCGCCACCAAAAGAACCACCCCCACCAGAAAATCCACCACCATAACCACCTGCTGATGATGATCTTGATTCACTAATTGATTTAGTTGACAAAGCATTATTAACAGCTTTAGTAATTCCTTGATTAATATTATTATTTAATCCATTTAACATATTAATATAATGAATATCAAAAAGATAATCCCCAATCGTATAACTGTTTTCAGGTAATTCAGTAAATTTTATTTTCATGCTTTTTGATAATTTCTTTGCTGTTCCAAACACTACTGCATAAACTAAATACTTTTCCCATAGTTCAATTTGAGGTAAATCCCTTGCTTCAAATTTTCCGAAATCTTTAAGAAACCTATCCAAACCTTTCCATTTCAAATAATGATCTTGCCCCATTTTACTTCTTTTAGTAATCCGACTAAAGTAAATAATGGAAATAATTATAGCTATAATCATTAACACTTCTAAATAAGGATAAGAGTAATAATCAAAATCCTTTTTTACAATCATAGGTAACAAAAGCCCACTAAGGGCATAAAGGATAGCCCTTACCTTAATTTTATTTTTATTTTCATAAAAGTTTCTTTGCTTAGCTTCGACCATTGCCTTTCCACGCCAATTATTATAATCATTTAAAAATAATTGATAATTTTTTTTAGCATATTTATTTATTTCCAAAATAGTTACTTTATTATCAATTCCTATGTTTTCAAATAACATTTTAATAAGTTGCTTTTCAGAATCCGTTAATTTATCTTTATCATTATCTGGAAGATAAATTAATTCATACTTATTTTTTCCTAAAGTTTTATATTGAATATGTTTTCTAGCAATTAAATCTAAAATTGTTGCCGAAATTTCTTTAGTACCAATACCTCTATTTAATAAATAGCCAACTGTTGCTGGTCCATAATCAGCCGGAAAATCACGATAATATTTCGTTTTAAATGTTGATTGATATTCTTTATCATGTTTATTATAAACATACCACATTATATAAACTAAACCAATAAGCCATAAAGTTTTAAGAACATCAACAACCACAATTAATCTTTTTCTATTTAATTCTGTTGCTTTAGCTTTCTCACGAGTAATATTTGCTTCTTCAGCCCTTATTTGCTCAACGGTTAGAATTTTTTCTAACGCCTTAATACCAGTTTTCTTTTGTTTTAAGGTAAGAACATCATTATCAAAAACAAGTCTAATATCAATCGGGGTTTTTGAAGCCAAATTATTTATTTTATAACTTATTTTTGTTTTATTAATAATATCTATTTCCCCATTTAAAGGCCCATGACCCCAAACTCTTAATTCATTTTGATTACTTGAAATATTAACTATCATTTCAAAATTTCTAATTATTTCTCGCTGTTCCTCAGTAAATAAATTTAAACCAATTTCTGCAATATCATGATGAGAAATAGCTACATTCTTAATAATATATTCAACAATAAATCCTTTCTGACCACTACTGCTCGGATTAAAAATTTTATATCTTACCTTTGTATTGTCTTTTTCTACAGTATAATATCCATAATCTCCAATCATTGCAGAATTAACTTCTTCAAATTGTTCACCATCTCTTTTAAGATAATCAAAATTTAAATTGTTATCAATAGAAATAGCCATTATTTTTATTAGTTCAATATCATCACCATTATATATATCACTACCCTCAAAAGAAGATATTTCTCCATCAAACTTTTTAAGATTAGGGTTTTTAAAATTTATAATTCTTTCATAACCATTATATTGACCATCTAACACAAATAACTCTCTTACTAATAGATCTCCATTTTCTAAAACATCGGCTTGAATGTAATAATTATTTATAATATCTTGATTAGAAGATAAGACTTTAACTGGCAAAAGTAAAATTATAAAAATAAATAAAATTAAATATTTTTTTTTCATCTAAACTCTCCTTTAAAAAAAAGACTTACAACTGTAAGTCTAAAATTTAACTTGTGGTACTTCCTTATCAGCTTCGGTTATTTCAAAAAATTCTTCTGGTTTAAAATTAAACATTTTAGCTATAATATTTGACGGAAACATCTCAAGTTTATTTTTGTATTCAAAAACTGCATCATTATAAAATTGTCTTGCATAAGCAATTTTATCCTCAGTCTCTTTTAAACTTGATTGTAGTTGCATAAAGTTAGTATTTGCTTTTAAATCTGGATATGCTTCAGCCACTGCAAATAAACGCCCTAAAGCTTGTGATAACTCTCCATTTGCTTCTATTTCATCATGAGTAGTTGTCGCACTTACCGCTTTATTACGAGCATTTATAACCGCCTCCAAGGTTTCACTTTCATGAGCTGCATATCCTTTAGTTGTTTCCACAAGATTAGGAATTAAATCAGCTCTTCGTTTCAATAAAACCCCAATTTGAGCCCATTGATCTTTTACCATATTCTTTACTTTAATTAAATTATTATAGATTTTTAAGAAAAAAGATATAATCCCAACAATAATTAACACTATTAATAATATAATTTTTTCTTTTCCCACCGTAATCTCCTCCTATCACTACTTATATTATATAACATCTTTTTAAAAAAAGAAATAATTAAATGCATATTTTTTAAGATTCTAAACAAAATAATGATGAGAGTGATAACATGGAAATAGATATTAGAACAAATATTATTAAAAATTTTCAAGGGGCTGATAATAATGAAATAAAACAATCCATTATTTCATCAATTGAAGCAAAAGACGAGATTACTTTACCAGGCTTAGGTGTTTTTTTTGAAATATTGTGGGAAAATAGTGATGAGAATAGTCATGAATATATTTTAGAAACCTTATCCAAAGGATTACAATCAAAAAAGTAATCTTTTTAACCATCATCAATTATCTTACCTAAAAAACCAAAGACCTTTTTTATCCCCAACTTAGTATAATTTCCAATATTAGAAGAAACCTTATACCCAAAACCAGATATTTTATTTTGATTATTTTTAATAGGACTTTCCAAATAATTTTCAAGACTTAAGTTTTTGCCTTCTTTTATATCTTTTTCAAACTGAGCCATCTTTTCTTCCGTTAAAACCATTTTTTTATGTTGTTCATAATTATAATAACCAGTAGCTTGAGAAGTATAAAGTGTACAAAATAAAATTAAAAGAATTATAAAAAGAGAATTAAAAACTTTTGTATATAATTTTTTTTTGTCTTCTTGACTCATTAATTATCACCAATTATTTCTTTTATAATATGGGACATTACTTCAATTGTATTTAAAACTTCATCAATGGTACTATGTTGTCCCCCTAATTCCAATAAAATCATTTTGGAACTTAAATCTTGATTATAAATACCATCTACTCCTACTCCTTTTTTGGTTAATATTCCTCTACTTAAAGTTGGATACTTTTTTTGAATCAAATTATCAATCTTTTTAGCTAAATTTAAATTAGCCTCATATTTTGGATTTTTTAAACCAACAACAAATAAAACCTTTGCATATTTTTTATTATTAATAGTTGTCGTAGCATCCTTTTTTGTCAAATCATCCCGATGAAGATCTATAATTAAATCTAAATTATTATATTTTTCCATTGTCTCAATAATATAAAAACGACTTGCTTTATAACTATCTTTATGAACCCAATTATTTATTTTCATAAATTCAATAATATTTGCCTCTTCAACAATAGTTGGAATATTTATTTTGTTTAACTTTTCCTTCAATAAATATGAAGCCATCATCACATTTGGAGTTATATTGTACATTTCTAAATTTTTATTATTATAATTTTCTAATTGATGAGAATTATAAATATAAACACGAGGATTATCCACTTTATTTGGATAAGGATCATTAATATACATACTTACCTTTTCTAATTCATTTATTGAAACATCCCCATCACTACTACTAATTGTTTTTTTATTTTTTATCCCCAAATCCACTAATAAATTAGCTTTATGCGTTTGGTTTGCCTGAATATTTAATTCAACAGGAAGGTAAATTCGCCCATTAATGTATTGAAATGGAATTATTTCATCATATTTTTTAGAATCTATAAAAGTGTCAATTCTTAATACTGAACGCTCATTATCAATAGATAGGATTTGATTTTTAATAAATTCGTTACCAATAATTCCTGCTATATTTTCTCCGTTAATATCTGTCAATTTCAGAATGGGTGCAACTGAAAAATTATGAAAATAATTAGACTTTTAAATAAATTCTCGCAGTAAAGGAGT